>JBDSGI010000291.1:0-3388 GCA_039919035.1 Opitutaceae bacterium | reverse complement strand
GGCCATGAGTGACTTCGTGCACCCCGCGCAGATCTCCGAAGCGACCCAGATCATGAACCGGTTGCGTGCGAATATGCGCCTGACTATCCGCGGGAAGGACGAGGTGATTGAGCAAGTGCTGGTCTGCCTCGTGGCCGGCGGTCATCTCCTGATTGAGGATTTACCCGGGCTTGGGAAAACGACGCTCGCCTATTCCCTCGCGCGTTCGATGGACTGCACCTTTTCCCGCATTCAATTCACCAGTGACTTGCTGCCGAGCGATGTGACCGGCGTCGCAATCTACAGCGAGACGGTGAAGGACTTCGTTTTTAAGCAGGGTCCGGTGTTTTCACATGTCGTGCTGGCCGACGAAATCAATCGCGCGACGCCCAAGACGCAGTCGGCGTTGCTCGAAGTGATGGACCGGGCGCATGTCACAATCGACGGCGAGTCGCACCGCGTGGGCCCGCCATTCATGGTGTTCGCGACGCAGAACCCCGTGGACTACGAGGGCACATTTCCGCTGCCGGAGAGCCAGATGGACCGATTTCTGATGCGGCTGAGGATGGGCTATCCCGAAGTGGCGGATGAGCGCGAGATTCTCCGAACCGCGCGCGGCGGCTACGACGCGATCGCGGTGAACCCCGTGGTGACGGACCGCCAGATCGTCGCGCTGCAGGCGTTGGTGCAGGAGGTGTTCGTTGAGGAAAGCGTGCTCGACTACATCTTGCGCATCGTGACTGCGACGCGGACCGAGGCGGAGTTTCGCAGCGGCGTGAGCGTGCGTGGCGGCGTGGCCCTGCGCATGGCGGCCCAGGCGCGTGCACTCACCCACAATCGCGACTTCGTGCTGCCCGAGGACATCGTCGAGTTGGTCGCGCCGGTCTTCACCCATCGGTTGGCGCTTGCGCGGCAGACGAGCGACGCCCTAGAGGAGCGACGGCTCGTGGGTTCGATCCTGAAGCGGATTATCTCGGCCGTGCCGCTGCCGGCGTGAGCTGCACCAACAGCTCGACGCAGTGCGGCGTTTCCGAACGATGACACCTGAGGCCGAGGCGGGTTGGTCCGGACCGGGCAAGCGGGGCCCGCGGGCAAAGTTTTCGTGGAGCGCCTTGCTCTGGGCGCTAATTTATCCGCAGCGCGGGCAGAAGATTCGCCCGACACTGCCCGGCATGGTGCTGATCGGCCTCTCACTCGGCATCGGCACGGCCGCCTACAATTCGTCGAGCAACATCCTCTTCATCACGCTCTCGCTTTTGCTCTCCTGCCTGATTCTCAGCGGGGTGCTCTCGTGGCTCAACCTCCGCCGGGTCGAGTGGCGGCTGTTGCTCTCGCCGCCGCTCCGCGCGGGGCAGGATGCGACGGTCACGCTGGAGCTGCGCAACGGGAAACGGTTTCTCGCGACCTACGGGTTGTGGTTCGAGTTTGCCGCGCGCTTGGTCGAGTCCACGAAGAATCACCGGGCGGAATCCACGTTGAACGCCCGCCCAGCGGAACTTCGCGCGGCGCTGGCCAAGGCGGACGCGGCCGAGCGCCGGGAGCGCGTCGCTCTGCCGGGCCGGCTCGATCCCGGCGGTGAGAACCGGATCGAGTGGACTTTTAAGCCGGAGCGCCGCGGGCGTTTGCGCGTGGCGCCGGCGGCGGTGGGCTCCGTGTTCCCGTTTGGTTTTCTGCGGAAGGATATTGGCACAGGGCTCCTCGTGGAGGTTTTGGTCTGGCCGGCGCCGACCGAGTATCGCCGCCATGGTGCGGTCACGGCGCGGGCGGCGTTGAGCGGGCGGCGGGCGGCGCGGGCGGGCACCAATGGCGACCTGATGGCGCTGCGCCACTATACGCCGGGCGACTCGCCGCGACTGGTGCACTGGAAGGCAACGGCGCGCGCCGGAAAACTGCTCGTGCGTCAGCACGCCGCCGAGAGCGTGGAAACGATTTCGATCTGGTTGCGCACCGATGCGGAGGTGTGGACGCGGCCGGAGCAATTCGAGCTGTTGATTAGTCTGGCTGCGACGCTGGCGGAGGATTTTTTTCGGGCGGGCAGTCTGGCGACAGTCGCCATCAATGCCGAACCGCCGATAGCCGTGCGCCGGGCGCGGGATCTCGATGTTTGGCTGGATCGACTCGCGGTGGCGGAACCCGCGGCGGCGGGGCCGGAAGGTGCTTCCGGGTCAGTGGCGAAACAAAATGTGCTGACGTTTGCGCCGGATGGCGCGCGCGGCGTCGTTGCGTTGGTGGGTGGCGAAAAGGCGGCCTCGGCATGAACTCGCCCAGCACCCGACGTCCCGAGCTGAACCGCGACGAGCTGCAGCACCTGAAGTGGCTGCTCGGTGGCGTGCTCACGCTCGTGAGCCTCGGCGCGGTGCTTTACATGGAGGTGGAGGCGTGGACCCTGATGGGTATCACGGCCGCGGTCGTGCTCGGTTCGATGTTGTGGCCGACGTTTCCGGCGCGGGTCCCAGCCTTCGTCCATCTCTTGGCGTTCCCGGTGATCGTGGCGTTTTTCGCGGCGGATGTGTGGATGAAAACCGAACTCCTGCCCGCGATGGTCCGGCTCGATATTCTGCTGCTCCTCTACCGCAATCTGGGCTACCGGCAGCGGCGCGACGACCTTCAGTTGATCGTGCTCGGGCTGTTTCTCGTGATCGTGGCGGGGGTGCTCACGGTGTCGCTGGCATTTGCCCCGCAGATTCTTTTTTTCACGGCGGTCGCGCTGGCTCTGTTGCTGGTGATCACGTTGACGGATGGGCCGGCGGCCGGAAACGCGAAGGGTCCGGTTCCGCCCGGGGAGGAGCCGTCGTGGGTGAGCCACGCGCATCTCGGCCGGCTGCTGCGGCGCGTGCGTTTGGTCACAGATTGGCGGGTGGTGGCGCTGGGCTCCGCGCTCTTCGCGGGGGTGCTGGCGGTGTCGGCCCTGCTGTTCCTGGCGATTCCCCGCTTCCAGCTCGAAAACAGCATGATGCTCGACCGCTTCATCTCGAAGAAAGCGAAGTCGGGTTTCACGGACACGATCAACATCGGCGACGTGACCGAGATTCAGCAGGACAGCAGCATCGCGCTGAGCGTCGATGTGTCGGACGAGAGTCTCGTTCCGGCCTCGCCTTACTGGCGCATGGTAGTCCTCGACAAATATGAAGCCGGCACGTTCAAGCTTTCCGGTCCCTTGCGAGCGCAGGAGTATGCGTGGGAAAAGACGGACACCCGCCTCGATGGCGCGGCGCCGAGTCCTGTCGTGGGCACGGCCTTCTGGACCTTTTATTTGGAGTCGGGCGTGAGCCGGCATTTGCCGCTGCTGGGGCGTTTCCACGCGCTGACTTTTCGCGATGTGCAGACCTCCCGCAACGCGCCGCGCCTCGGCTTGGTGTCGTTGCGCGAGGAGCCGGTGACGATGACGGCCTATCGCGTCGAGGGCTTC
>JBDSGI010000290.1:0-6108 GCA_039919035.1 Opitutaceae bacterium | reverse complement strand
TGGCGCCCTCGGGGCCACGCGCCATTTCCCCCATTGACACCCCCGGAGGCCGCCGATTCGTTCCCCTCGGCGTAGCGCCGCCACCTCCTCGCTCCTCGCACCCGCATCATGGCGAATATTTTCGGCTATTTCTCGAACGACATCGGCATCGACCTCGGCACGGCCAACACGCTCGTCTACGTCAAGGGCAAGGGCATCGTCCTGCGGGAGCCGTCCGTCGTCGCCCTCGACACCACCACCCGCAAGGTCCTCGCCGTCGGCGACGGCGCGAAAAAGATGCTCGGCCGCACCCCCGGCAACATCACCGCCATCCGTCCGATGAAGGACGGCGTGATCGCCGACTTCGATGTGACCGAGGAGATGCTGCGCTACTTCATCCGCAAGGTCTCCAACACCGCTTTCCGCGCCCCGCCGCATGTCGTCATCGCGATTCCCTCCGGCATCACCGAGGTCGAGAAACGCGCGGTGATGGAGTCGGCCACGCACGCCGGCGCGCGCAGCGTCGAGACCATTCCCGAACCCATGGCCGCCGCCATCGGCGTGGGCCTGCCCATCGAAGATCCCACCGCCAACATGATCGTGGACATCGGCGGCGGCACCACCGAGATCGCGATCATCTCGCTCGGCGGCATCGTGTTTTCCAAATCGATCCGCGTGGCCGGCGACGAGCTCGACACCGCCATCATCGGCTACATGAAGCGCGCCTATAACCTGCTCATCGGCGAGCGCACGGCGGAAGAAATCAAGTGCCGCCTCGGCTCCGCCTACCCGCTGGACGAAGAGCTGACCATGGAGGTCAAGGGCCGCGACTCCGTGGCCGGTCTCCCGAAGACGATTCACGTTACCTCGCAGGAAATCCGCGAGGCGTTGGCCGACACCATCGCCGCCATCGTTGACGCCGTGCGCCAGACGCTGGAGCGCTGCCCGCCCGAACTCTCCGCCGATCTCGTCGATCGCGGCTTCGTGATGGCCGGCGGCGGAGCGCTCATCCGCGGCATCGACAAACTCCTCAGCGAGAAAACAGGCCTGCCTGTGACCGTCTCTGACGACCCGCTGTCCGCCGTCGCCAACGGCACCGGCACCTACTTGGAAAACAAGATTGGGTAAGCTAACGCCCTGAGCGAGGACGGCCCTTGGCTCGATTCGACGCGGCTCGCCCTCATGTCATGGCGAGGAGCGCAGCGACGAAGCCATCCAGCGGGAATTCTGCTTGGATTGCCGCGGTCGGCTCCGCCTCCCTCGCAATGACAAACGAGGAATGGCAAGGCCGACAGCAAAGCATCGTGCCAAATTTGACTCGTCACGCGCCGCCCGCGTCCCGTCACTGTCCCACGCGTGCCCTTCAAACGTTTCGATCAGGCCAGACCGTTCGCGACGCTCACCGTCCTCGTGATCGTGTGGGTGCTCGTGCCGACGGCGGTGAAGACGTTTTCACGCGCCTCTTTTTTCGAACTGACCGCGCCGGTCACCGTCGCCGCCTCCAAGCTGCGCGATCTGCGGGAATACTGGGCGCTGCGAATGCACACGAACCACGAGCTTATTCTCGCCGGGCAGGACGCGGCCAACACGGCCTCGTCGTTTGAATTTGCCGTCTCCCAGAACCAGGAGCTGCACGCCGAGATTGCACGGCTGGAGGGCCTGCTGCGCCTGCCGTCGTTCAACGACTATCGCTACGAGCACGCGCGCGTGACGCGGCGGGATTTTTCCGGCTGGTGGCAGCGCATCGTGATCCGCAAGGGCGCGAACTTCGGCATCCCCGTCGACGCGCCCGTGATCTTCACCGGCGGCGTCGTGGGCCGCGTGGCCGAAGTCCACGCCACCACCGCGATCGTGGAGCTCATCAGCAGCCCGGGCCTGCGTCTCGCCGGGGTGATCGAGGGCGACACGCGGCCCATCAGCTTTCAGGGCGGGGTGAACGCGACCTTCGCCCCGCCCACCGGCTTGGCGGAGTCTGTGCCGCTGGATGTCATTGCCACGCCCGCGCTGGCGAAGCGCCTGGTCACGTCGGGCTTCGGCGGTGTTTTTCCGCCCGGCCTGGTGCTCGGCACGCTGACCAGCGCTACCATCGGCAGCGACGGCCTGTTCAAAACCGGCGAGGTGCTCCTTGACGAGCGCCTCGGTTCGCTCACGGAAGTCACCGTTCTGGTCCCGCTCGTGACGCCGTAGCGCCAACGTTCGCTCCCGAAAAATGCGTCGCACGCTCGCCCTCTTCGTCTCGTCGCTCGTGCTGTGGATGCTCGTCACGCAGCTGAACGACATGCTGGCGGGCTACCAAGTCTACGTGTTCGCGGGCAGCCTCTTCGTCGCCTTCGCCGCGCTCACGCAGCCCCACGGGCCCGGGCTCGCCGCGACCATTCTCGGTGGACTCGTCTGCGACGCGCACGCGCCAGTGCCGTTTGGCCTGCATGCGTTGCTGTTCGCCGCGGCGCACCTTGCGTTGTTTCGGATTCGCGATCGCGTGCCCAAGGCCGACAATGTCGCTTCGATCATCGTCGTGCTGCTCACGAACCTCGCGCTCTTCCTCATGTTTTCCTTCACCCAGATCAGCGTCGCGCCGATGCCGGGTGTCACCTGGCCGCGCCTCATCGCGGATTTGGTGTGTTCGCAGGCGCTGCTGGCGTTGATCACGCCGTGGTTTTTCGCATTGCAGGCCCGCGCGCTGAAGCTCGCCCGCGTCAGCCGCTTTGATCCCTGAACGACACCCGGAAATGCCCGCCGCCGATACCAATCTCGCCGACCGTTCCGGTCATCTCGTCGACACCCACAAAGGTTACGACTCGCGGATCGTGTTCTTCTATTTCCTGCTCGCCGGGCTGCTGCTCATCCTCGTCGCCGGGCTCGCCTACCAGCAGCTCACCAAGGTCGACGAATATGCCGACACCGAACGCCGGCAGAACCAGCGCCGCATCCTCTTCCCGGGTCCGCGCGGCAACATCGAGGATCGCCACGGCAACCTGATCGTCGGGAACCGCCCGCGTTTCTCCGTGCGCCTGATGCTCGACCAGCTAAAGCCCGAGCTGCGCCGCGAACAAATCCGCATCCGCAATAATTTCCGCGCTACTGGGGACAAGGATGTCCCCACCCGCGATCAGCTCACGCAGCTCGCGCGCGTCTCGGTCGTGCAGCGCTACCTGAATCAGGTGAACGCGCTGCTCGGGCGCGACGAGCAGGTCGATGGCCAGCGCCTCCGCCGGCACATCGAGCGCCAGCTCCTCCTCCCCTACACTCTCCTCGACGATCTCTCGCCGCAGGAATACGCGCGTCTGATCGAGCGGCTGCCGGTGAATTCCCCCGCGCAGGTTTACACGTTCAGCACGCGGTATTATCCCTACGGCTCGGCCGCCTCCCACACGCTCGGCTACGTGGGCGCCACGGACGACGTCGAGTTGGAGGATTTTCCCGGCGAGGATTTAAAGACCTTCAAGATGACGGGCACGATGGGCCGCGAGGGCGTCGAAAAGAAATTCGACGCCCTGCTCCAAGGCGAGGCTGGCGGCGCCATTTACCGCGTCGATCCCGCCGGCAACCGCATCGACAAACCCATTCAGCAGGTATTTCCCAAGCAGGGGAAAAATCTCCAGCTCTCGCTCGACATCGACCTGCAGATGGCCGCCGAGGCTCGGCTGGCAGAGTTTAACCTCGCCGGTGCCGCGGTCGCCCTCGACGTCGCCACGGGCGAAGTCCTCGTGCTCGCCAGCAAGCCTGACTACGATCTCTCAACGTTTTCGCCGCGCATCAGCTCGGCCGCTTGGCATGATGCGGTTGAGCGGCAGGCCCTGTTTCCCCGCGCCATTCAGGGCGCCTACCCGCCCGGCTCATCCTTCAAGATTCTGACCACCATCGCGGGCTTTCGCTCCGGTGCGATTACCCCGGACAGCTCTGTAAACTGTCCGGGATTTTTCGTAATGGGCCGCCGGTTCGGCGACCATGACAGTGGCGGGCACGGCGAAATCGGGCTGAGCCGCGCCATTGAGAAGAGCTGCAATGTTTTCTTCTACAAATTCGGCTATGACATGGGCCCGACGACGATGGCGGCCGAGGCGCGCCGCTTCCACCTCGACCAGCCGACCGGCATCGAACTCCTCGACGAAACGCGCCGCATGGTGATCCCGGATCCCGAATGGAAGCGGAGGAAATCCAACCAAGGTTGGGCCGGCGGCGACACCGTGCAGATGGCCATCGGCCAGGGCTTCGTGCTCGTGACGCCGTTGCAGATGGCGTGCTTCGTCGCCTCCGTCGCCCGCGACGAGGTGTGGACGCAACCGACGCTGCTGCACCAGGCCGACCGGCCCCGGCAGCGCACCGAGCGCATCGGCCTGACGCCGGAGCAGCGCGAGACACTCATCCGCGCAATGGAGCAAGTCACGCTCACCGGCACCGGACGAATTCTCACCGATGGCAAATTGCTGCCGAAAATTACCGGCCTGCGCATGGCGGGCAAAACCGGCACCGCGCAGAAGGACGCGGAGGGCGGCAAGAAAATCAATTTCGCGTGGTTCATCGGCTTCGCGCCCGTCGAGAATCCGCAAATTGCGGTCGCCATCGCGATCGAAGGCGACACGCCGGGTGAGGAAACCGGCGGCGGGCGCTACGCCGGCCCGGTGGCGCACTCGATTTTCAAAGCTTGGGCCGAGAACCGGGACCGGCCCACCGCGAGCGGGCTGAAGTTCAAGACCGAGTGACGCCCGCTGGGCGCCGCGCCTCCCGCAGCGCGTGGCGCGCGCGACGGAACGCCGGGGCCGGCGCTGGCCAGCGTCCGGGCGGACCAAACCGCAGGCGTTGTAACTCACCCCGCGATTGAGCGATTGCGTCCGTCTGCGCCGGCTCATCTGCCAGCCGTCCGAGCCAGCGCCCGGCCTCGCTCCGCACGGGATCGCTTTGCCGATTTCCCCGCGCGCCGCGCACACTCCGCCACCACGCCCGGCCAAATTCCCGCCAGCCCCAGAACAGCCCGGCCAGCGCCGCGACGACCACCAGCATTCCCGCCCACCGGCGCGTGTCCCACGGCCCGCCGATCCACTGCTTGGCGGCGGCGAGCGCCCCGCGCGCCATTTCCCGCAGGCGCAGGCCGGACGACTGCGCCGCTTCCTTGACCGCCTGCACGGTCTCGACCTGCGAGCGCTGATCGAAGCTGACGATCCGGCGATACCAAAAAATCCGGAGGCTGTCGAAACGCGCCTTCCAGCTGCGGTCGAGCCGCGACGCCACCGCCGCCTGCCCGTGCATTTCGACGCCCGGGCCGCCCGCCTCGCCCGCGAGAGGATCCGCGCGCAACCACGCGCCGGTCGTCTCGTCAAAAATTTCCGTCCACGCATGGGCGTCGGCGTTGCGAATCGTAAAGTTGTGGGAATAACCGTTCCAAGTGCCGCCCCGAAAGCCCGTGACCACCCGCGCCGGAAAACCGGCCGTCCTCGCCAGCAGCACCAGCGACCCCGCGAATAATTCGCAGTGCCCGCTCTCGCGCGAGCGCAGCCACCGCACCAGCGGATCGCCGGCGCCGGCAGGGATGACCGGATTGAGCGAGTAGGCGTGGCGCTGCTTCAGCCAAAGGTTCGCGCGCTGGATAAACTCGGGCGCGGCGATCTGTTCGTCCCGGACGAGTTCCGCGACCACGCGATCCAGTTCGCCGCGATCCGTATCCGAAACCGCGACGCTGGCGCGCACGTCGTCGCGGCGGCGCGGCTGACTCCGCCAGCGCGCGGCAAATGCCTTGTCGGGAATTTGCGCACCGGGCTCGAAGCCCTCGACGCGATAGGCCGTCATCGTCACCGGCTCCTCGCGCAACGACACCAAGCCGAGGCGCGGCGCGTTGCGGGAGGTCTGCACATCGCGAAAAGTCAGCGCGTGGAAACGTCCCAGCAGCGGCAAATGCCGGCTCACGCCCGACTCCAAATAAAAGGTCCAGAAGGCCGAGCCCCCGTCGGGACTCGGCGCCGCGCCATCGAGGCGGGTGTCCGTCTTTTCCCACGCATACTCCTGCACTCGCAAGGGACCGGAAAGCTTGAACGTGCCGGCTTCATATTTGTCGAGGACTACCATGCGCCAGTAAGGCGAGGCCGGAACGAGACTCTCGTCCGACACATCGACGCTCAGCGCGATGCCGCTGTC
>JBDSGI010000289.1:0-3900 GCA_039919035.1 Opitutaceae bacterium | reverse complement strand
GACTTGCCGGATCCGCTGGCCCCCATGAGCGCCACGAATTCACCCTTGTGGATGTCGAGCGTCACGCCGCGCACGGCGTGCACCGGCACTTCGCCAGACTCGTAGATCTTGTGGATGTTCTGAATTTCGACAACGGGGGCCATTTTCAGAGATAGGAGATGGGCAATCGGGACGAGGAGGCTCAGCGCCCGCCCCGTGAGCTTCCGCCCATGCTGGAACCGCGGCCGCCGGAGAAGGGATTATTTACCGCTGCGGCCGCCGCCGCCGCGCCGGGCATGGTGACACCGGTGACGACGCTGTCGCCCTCGCTGAGGCCTTCCAGCACCTCGGTGTAGAAGCCGTCGGAGACCCCGAGCTTCACCGAGACGGGCTCAATTTTTTTGTCCGCAGCCGTCGGGTCGGCGACCTTGAAGAGGGTCCGGGTGACGACCGTGTTGTTAAAGCCACGGTCTGACGGCCCGCCACCACCACCGCCGCCGCCGCCACGGTCACCGCCACCCTTGCCGCCGCCGCCTTTGCCGCGGCCGCCGGGCATCGCAAAGCGTGCCGCCACGAGATCGGGGTCCAGTCCTTTTTCTTTGGCGAGGGCCTTGGCTTTTTCGATTTGCTCGGGGCTGGCCGGGGTGCCGCGTTCCACCCCGACGGCGCGGACGATTTCCATAGTGGCGCGCATCCGCTCGTCATCCGTCATCGCGGTGGCGCCGGATTTGGCGTCGGCGGGCTTGGCGGCACCGGGGGCCGCGGCTTTCGCCAGCAGCTCCTGCGGCACGCGGACTCGGATGGCGCCATTGGCCACTCGGAGCACGCCGGGGCGCTGCGTAACGATGACGGAGACGTTGGCCGTCATGCCGGGTTTGAGTTTCAGATCTTCATTGGAGACCTCGATGATGGTGGCGTAGGAGACCACGCTTTGGCTGGTGCTGGCCGCGTTGCGGACCATGCGGACTTTGCCGGCGAACGTGCGGCTGGGATAGGCGTCGACGGTGAACTTCACGTCCTGCCCCTCGGAGATGGTGCCGATGTCGGCCTCGGCGACCGCGGCGTTGATTTGCATCTTCGTAAGGTCGTTGACGAGGGTGAAGAGAACCGGGGCGTTCATGCTGGCGTTGACGGTGCGGCCGATGTCGGTTTTGCGGTCGAGCACCATGCCGTCGATGGGGGCGGTGATGGTGCAGCGCGAGAGGTCGAGCTTGGCGTTTTCCACGGTGGCGTTGCGCGTCAGCAGGGAGGCGGCGGACTGAGCGAGCTGGGCCTCAATGTTGTCGAGCTCCTGCTGGGAAACGAGGTTCTTGGCGAACAGGTCGCGGGTGCGCTCGGCGTTGATTTGCAGGAGGCGATTGTTGGCCTTGGTTGACTCCAAATCAGCCTCGGCTTGGCGCAGACGCTGCGTCGGCGTGGCTTCATCGATAAGGGCGAGGATGTCGCCTTTTTTCACGACCGTGTTGTAGTCGACGCGGACCTCTTTGATCTGGCCGGAGACTTGGGCGCCGATGTCCACGGTGACGACCGGCTGCAAATCGCCGGTGGCAGTGACGGATTGAGTGATGTCGCCACGGGAAACTTTGGCGGTTTGAATTTCCGGCGGCTTTTCCGTCTTGCCGCGGAAGTAATACCAGCCGCCGCCGGCAGCGGCGGCAACGACCAGCAGAAGAATGATGAGACCACCGTAGCTTTTCGATTTTGCCATGACGTGAAGTGGAGAAGGTGAAATATTTTGCGGGGGAAGTAAGCGTGGGACCGGGATAATTGCCCAAATGGCAAGGTTCGCAAAGACGCAGGTTCCGGGGAAAGGTGACGGGTTTATTTCCGGCGCAGAGGGCGATTTGCGATGCAAAAATTCGGCTGAGCCCCGCAGGCGGCCCGGGCGATGCGGAGGGGCCCGGCCGCTAGGCGCCCACCGGGGCGAACGCCCCCGACAGGCCGGCGGCGACGTTCGGCGGCACGAAGTGGCGCACGTCGCCGCCGAACTTTGCCACCTGCTTCACCAGGCTCGAACTGGTGTAGCTGAACTGCTCGTTGGGCATCACGAAGAGCGTTTCCACCTTCGGCTCAAGATGCCGGTTCATCAGCGCCATGTTGAATTCGAACTCAAAGTCAGAGAGTGCGCGAAGTCCGCGGATGATGGCGTCGGCCTTTTGCGCCAAGCAAAATTCGACCAGCAGCCCGCTGAACGTGGTCACAGTCACGTGCGGCCACTTCGCGACGTTGGGTGCGATCATCTCCAGCCGCTGGGCGGCGGTGAAAAGCGGGGCCTTCCCGGCATTTTCCGCCACCGCCACCGTGACGCGGTCGAAAAGCTTTGCGGCGCGCGCGAGCACGTCGAGGTGGCCGTAGGTGATGGGGTCGAAGGTGCCGGGATAGATGCAGTGGCGCATGGGCGGGTGAGGGGAGCAAGGCGCACGCGCTGTCGCGTGGCGACAGCGTTTTTCGCCTCAGATGTGGCGCCAATTGGTGAAATCCCGAAGGTATCATTCGCTCACCTTCGATGCGTGCGGCGTGGGGGGACCGCCACCCCATCAGCACAACCGATAGCCGTGGCGGAAAGCGTGCTCGCGTTTGTTCAAACCCGCGGTAGCAACCGCGCAGCTGGTCGCTGTTAATGACCACCGCCTAACCTCGACAAACCCAAAATTCACGAACTGGTATGAAAGTCGACGTCGATGTCCGAAACAATGTGAAGCTAAGCGGTCACGGGCATATTCCCATGATCTTCGCCCACGGATTCGGCTGCGATCAAAACATGTGGCGCTTTGTGGCGCCCGCGTTCGAAGATCGTTTCAAGGTTGTGCTCTTCGACTACGTGGGTTGCGGCAAATCCGACATCACCGCCTACCGGGTGGAGCGTTATGGCAGTTTGGAGGGTTACGCACGCGATGTGGTCGAAATCGCAGAAGCCCACAATCTGCGTAACATTATTTTTGTCGGTCACTCGGTCAGCAGCATGATTGGGGTCATCGCGGCGAAAATGGCGCCGGAACGGTTCGCACACCTGATCCTGTTGGTGCCGTCGGCCTGTTATATCGACGCCCCGCCCAAATATCGCGGTGGCTTCTCCCGCGCGGATCTCGAAGGCCTGCTTGAATTGATGGAGAAAAACTATGTTGGCTGGGCGAGTTTTCTGGCTCCGATGGTGATGAAAAATGACGACCAGCCCGCCCTGCAGAAAGAACTGGCGACGAGTTTCTGCGCCGCCGATCCCGCCATTGCGCGCCGCTTCGCGGCCGTGACATTTCTTTCTGACAACCGGGCCGACTTGGAAGGCATCCGCCAGCCGTCGCTCATTATCCAGTGCAGCGACGACGCGATCGCGCCCGCTAGTGCGATCGAGTTCGTCCATCAGCAGCTTCCCGGCAGCACCCTCCGGACGCTGGCCGCGAATGGCCATTGTCCACATATGACGCACCCGAAGGAGACCATTGCGGTGATTGATGATTATCTCGCCGCCTCCCCTCTGCCCTGAGTTGGGTTGATTTCCGAATGAATCCACCTGCCGAATGGGCGGAGAGCCTCGTCGGTTGCTTCATTTTGACCAATGATGGCTGGATACTTTCGGCCAACGCTACCGTTCAGCGCTGGCTCGGCTATACTCCGGAAGAAATGGTCGGTCGTCCCGTCCACGCCTTTCTCGGCGGGGGCGGTCAGTTCTTTCTTCAGTCGCAAATTCTGCCAATGCTCACGCTCAAGGGGAGCTTGGAAGAAATCTATCTGCGGATGACGCTCAAGGCTGGGGGCACCGTCGCCGTGCTGGCAAATTTTGTCCATTTCACTGGGGAGAACCCTGCATCCATGGCCCTTTCGTTTCTGCGAATTCCGCAACGCGGGCGATTGGAGGACGAACTCCTTCAAGCTCGAAAATTGGCCGAGCAGGCGAGTGACGCGAAGACGAAATTCCTTGGCATG
>JBDSGI010000288.1:0-8309 GCA_039919035.1 Opitutaceae bacterium | reverse complement strand
GTCGGCCCGGCCGACTGGCCCGCCGCAGTGCTGGTCCGCGGCGTGGAAGGAGCCATCGGCCCCGGTCGCGTCACGAAGGCGCTGGACATCGATCGGAAACTCAACCGGGCCGATGTGACGGACGTTGTCGCCGGTCTTTGGATCGAAGATCGCGGTGTGCGCGTGTCGCGGACGCAGATCGTGGCGACGCCACGGGTGGGCGTTGACTATGCGGGTCCGGTGTGGGCGCGGAAGCCGTGGCGATTTATTTTTTCTCCACCAACCGCGCTGCCACCGCCGTCTGCACCTCCGCGATCGAAATTGAGTCGAGGCTCGGCCCGCGCCTGAGCACGTGGGTGCGCGGCGTCGGTGGTGCCCAGATCGCCGGGTCGGTGGGGCCGAAGAGCAGCAGGCTCGGCACTCCGCAGGCGGCGGCGAGATGACTGATGCCGGAGTCGTGGCCGAGGAACAGGCGGCATTCGGTCAAGCGGTGCACGACGGTTTCGAGCGGTGAGTTGACCAACTTCTCCACCCCCGACGGCAACGCCATCTTTTGCCACGCACTATTCTCGGCATCGCCGAGGATGATAGAAACTGGGCCGGGCAGCGTCGCGAGCAGCGCACGCCAATTTTCAAGCGGCCAGTTTTTCGCGGACGAGCCGCTGCCCGGATGAAGGGCGAGGCGCGCCGTCGGACGTGGCGCCGCGATTTGGAAGCAGAACTCGTGCACCTCAATTCCGAGCTTTTTCAGCGGCGCGCAGTAGTGGGCTGCCGCTGGCGCGCACGTCGGGTGTGCGCCAGCGGAAAGAAAGACTTGTTCGCTTTGCAGCGGAAAACTTCGGCGCAGCGCTTCGTCCGGATCCGGCCAGAAGTTCAGAACCAAATCGAAACTCGCGAGCCACTCCGCGAAAGCGGCTGGCAGCGGGTTGCCACTATAAAGCGAACTCCAGCGCGCCTCGTGCTGCGAGTGGACGGCATCCAAGAGGCCTCGACTGCGGGCGAGTTGCGCCGCGGTGGCGTTGCCGGCAAGTTCGAGTCGGGCACCCGGCCAGCGCGCGCGCAACGCGGCAAGGGCCGGCAGCGTGACGAGGAAGTCGCCCAGTGCGCCGCCTCTAAGGACGAGAATTTTTTGCATCCGCCGTGGCGGTTGGTTTGGCGGTCAGCGCCTTCGTGGCCGGATCGTAGCGCGTCAGCGTGGCGACGCCGGTGCCGAGCTTGAATTCGACCTCGAACTTTACCGGCAGCCGCCGCTCGTCCTGTGAAATCCAGACGCGCGCAGTGGAGCCGCGTTTGAACATTCCCTTCGGGGCGGTCTTGTCCATGCGCGGTTCGAGCACGAGCGTTTGAAACGTGCCGAGAGAGGTGGTGATTTCCTCCGCGCGCGCCGCGTGGATGGTGAGCTCGTAGAAATCGTCGTCGAAGAGCACCAGCGCGTCCCGCTTTTCCCCCGGCTGGAGATTCCATGAGCGGGTTTGCACGAGGCTGGTGATCAAATCCATCGGGTCGCCGGCGGGCATCGGCAGAGGGCGCGGCGGTTGGTCTGAGCCGGGCACGGTATAGAGCGCCTGGGCGGTAGGGTAGTCGAAAGTCACCGCGTGTTCGGATTTTTTGCCGCGCTGGGTATTGGACTCTGAGATGGCCAGCAGGTGGCCGGTGGCGAGATCGAAGACGGATTCGGCCCGGGCGTCGAAAGGCAGGAGAAAACGGGCGAGGCCCTTGGTCTGGGTGGTCGTGGTGATGCGCAGCCGGGGCGTGGTCGCACTGTTGTCCGCGGCGGCGAAGAACTTGATTTCCCCGGCGCCGGGCAGGATGGCCCAGGAGACTTTGTAGGTAAAGGTCTCGCCCTCGCGCACCGCCAGCCTGGTCTCCGCCGCGAGCGGAAGCGCGGTGGCAACGAGGAGGGTGAAAAAAGATCGCATGGCGAGTGCGCACGAAAATTGATCTGACGGACAAGGGCGATGACGAACTGCGTCTACGGTGACCGAGGAAACTCCAACTGGTTCGCGTGGCCGAGGGCGAGGGCTTCGATCCCACGGGCGCGGAGCGTTGCGGCGAATTCGCGCGCGAAACCGTGCAGAGTGAACACGCGCTTGGGTTGCACGAGCTCGACGAAGCGCAGCAGGTCGGGGTAGTCGGCGTGGTCGGACAGCGGAAACGCCGCCGCGCAGCGATGGCGAAACCGCGTGCCCGCATCGAGCGCCCAGCCCGTGATCACGGCGCTGCGGGCGCCGGGGAGTCGGCGCAGCAGACCTTGGGCGTGTGGCGGGCAGAGGACGATGTGACCGGCGACCTCGCGGGCGTCATAGGCCCGGAAGGCGGGAAAAGAAACGCCCAGTTGCTCGTAGATGCGCGTGAGGCGCAGCGTGTCCGCGTGCAGCATCACTGGAAGGCCCGCCGGCGCGAGCGCGCGGAGGACTTCCTGGCTTTTACCCAAGCTGTAGCAGAGGAGCACCGGCGTCGCGCCGTCAGCCAGCGACTGCCGACAGAACTCGATGATGCGGGCGATGACTTCGGCCTGCGGCGGCATCACGTAGCGCGGGAGCGCGAAGGTCGTCTCCATGATGAGGGTGTCGGCGCGAGGGGTGGCGCACGGTTCGGCGGCGAGGCCGCGCCGCAATTTGAAATCGCCCGTGTAAAGCAGCGAGCCGTGCTCGGCCGACTCCAGCAGGATCTGGCTGGAACCGAGGATGTGGCCGGCCGGATGGAGCGTGGCTGTGACACCGAAGTCGAGTGCATGGGGCTGGCCAAACTCCAATTCCGTCATGATGCGCTTGCCTGGCAGCCGCGCGTGCAGAAAGCGCGCGGTGCCCGGCGTGCAGAGCACCTCCTTGTGGCGCGCAATATGATCGCCGTGGGCGTGCGAAATAAAGGCACGCTCTGTGCGCGATTGCGCGTCGAACCACCAGCCGATCTGCGGCAGGTGGACGCCCTTGCGGTAAACAATCTCCCAAGGGACGGGCATCAGCGAAAGCGCACGAGCCCGAGAATGAGCGCCGCACCGATCAAGGCGGCGGCCACGATCCAATACCAGCGCAGGCCGGCGCGGGGCGGTGCGGGCGACGATTGGCGCGGGTCGGACTCGTCCTCAAACGCGGACTCAGGCAGGTCAATGCCGTCGTAGCGCGTCGCGTCGTTGTCGCGCCAGCCGGTGCGCTCGTCGGCTCCGCAGCTGGGGCAGGCCCGCGCTCGGCGCGGAATCGCGCCGCCACAGTTGGCGCATTCCTCCGGCGACGCCGACTCACTCATTTCCCGCCTGAAAATATTTCCGTTTTGCGAGCCGCCAGGCCGTCACGAAGAAGGCCGTCAACGGCACCGCGAGCAACATGCCAAGGATGCCGCCGAACGCCGTGCCCCAGAAAAACACCGCAAAAATAATCGCGACCGGATGCAGCCCGGTGTGATGGCCCATGATCTTCGGCGTAAGGAACCATCCCTCCACGCATTGCACGATGGCTTTCACCAGCAACACGAGGCCGAGCATTTGCCAACCGCCGCCCGGCTGGAAAAACGCGAGCGGCAGCGCCACCGCGAGGCCGAGGATGGTGCCGAGGTAGGGCACGATGTTGAGGACGCCCAGTGCGAGACCGATGAAGAGCCCGAACTTAAGGCCGATGATGGTGAAGCCGGCCGCGAGCAGCACGCCCATGCAAAGCCCGATGAGGAGCTGACCGCGGAAAAACGACTCCACGATCGAGACGAATTCACTGGCGAGAAAGACCACATCGTCGCGCACACCCGACCGGAGAAACGGCAAGTGGCGCCCTAGTTCGCCCGTGGGCTCGCCGCGCATCAGCAAAAAGAAAAACAAGTAGACCGGGATGATTGCCACGTGGGTGAAGAACGCGAAGACATCGATGATGCCGCCGAACGCCGCGCGCACCCCCGGCATCGCAAGCGTCAGGAAGCCCTTGCTCTCGCTGGCCAAGCTGTCGGCGATGCTCTTCACGCTGGGATTGGAGAGGTGCTTTTGCGCGAGTTCGATCCAGTCGGGGTAGTGGGTGGTCACGTAGTTCGACACGGCATCCCAGAGGGTGGGAAGATAGGCGACGAAGTCGATCAGCTGGGTGACGAGCGCGGGCACGATGAGCAGCAGGCCGCCGCTCGCAAGCAGGACGACGGCCGTGTAGAGGAGAATGACGGCAGTCGTCCGCCGAAGCCCCAGACGCCGCTCCAACGCCTGCACCAGGGGCCGCAACATGAGAGCCATCACTCCCGCGACCGCGAGCGGCCAGAGCACACTGGAGAAAAACCCCAGTAACCGTCCCAGCACATACACCGCGACAATCAGCAGCGCGATCGAGCCGAGAAACGCCAGCAACGTCAGCGCGGAGCCGACGATGCTGCGCTGGCTTTCGTTGAACAAGGGAGGACGGGGCTCGGCGGACACGACGGCAGACGACACGACCGGGAGTCCGGTGGCCAGAAAGAACCTCACCGGCGCGGCAACGGAAAAGGCGCGGCGGTCTGCCCCGTGTGATGGCGCCAGAACCACCGCGCCATCGCCGGCAAGAGGAAGATCGCGCCGGCCATGTTGACCAGAAACATGAAGGTCAGGAGCAGGCCCATGTCGGCTTGGAATTTCAATTCCGAGAGCACCCACAGGCTCACGCCTATGGCGAGGGTAAGTCCCGTGAAAACGACCGCCGCTCCGGCATCCTTCAGCGCGCCATACATCGCGTCCTCGAAATATTCGCCGGCGTTCAGCTCCGCCTGCAGGCGCGCGAAAATATAGATGCCGTAGTCCACGCCGATCCCCACGCCGAGCGCGACCATCGGCAGCGTCGAGGTTTTTAATCCGATCCCGAGATACGCCATCAGGGCGTAGGCGAGGTAGTTCACGATTGCGAGCGGCAGGACGATGCAAAGTGTGGCGCGGAGGGAGCGAAACGTGATCAGGCACAGCGCGATCACCGCGCCAAAAACCCAGTAGAGAATCGGATGTTCGGCGGCGCGCACCACTTCGTTGGTTGCGGCCATCACGCCGGCGTTGCCGCTGGCGAGGAGGAATTTCGCCTTCGGCGACGGATGCGTCGCGGCAAACGCTTTCACTGCCTGCGTTACCGCGAGCAACGTCTCGGCTTTGTGATCGGCGAGGAAAATCATGATGGGCATCACACTGCCATCGGCGTTGAGCAGGCCCGTCGCGGTCTCGATGGGAGAGACCGCCTGCGCGAGCGCCTGCGGGTTGCGCGGCAGGATACGCCATTTCAGTGAGCCCTCGCTGTAGCCGGCGTTGATGATCTTGGCCATCGCCGGCAGCGAAACGATTGACTGCACGCCGGGCACGCGGCGCATCTGGCCTTCAAACTCATCCATGAGCGAGACGACCTCGTAATCGACGCAGCCGTTGGGGATGGTTTCGACGATGACCGAGAGGATGTCCACGCCGATGGTGAACTTGGAGGTGATGACGCGGCTGTCCTCATTGTAGCGGGAGTTCTGCCGCAGCTCCGGGACGCCGGACTGCGTGTCGCCGATGTGAATCCCGCCCGCCGTCCATGCTCCCCAAGCCCCGAGGGCAAGACCGACGGCGATGATGATTTTCGACGCCTTCGGTTTCATGCCCAGTGAAAGGCGCTGCCAAATCCGGTCGCTGCGCGCCCGGCGGGCGGTGACCCAGGCCGCGTAGGACGGGGGCAGATGCAGGTAGGAAAGCAAGAGGGGCAGCAGGAAGAAATTCGTGATCGCGATCACGCTTACGCCGAGGCTGGCCGTGATGGCCAGCTCTTGGATGGTGGGAATTTTGATCACGAGCATCGTGAGGAAACCCACCGTGTCGGTCATGAGCGCCACGATGCCGGGCGCGATCAACTGCATGAAGGCGGCGCGGGCGGCGGCGGGCCCATCCTGGCCCTTGAACGCCTCGTTTCGAAACGTGCAGATTTTTTGGACGCCATGGCTTACGCCGATCGCGAAGACGAGAAACGGCACCAAAATCGAAAACGGATCGATGTCGTAGCCGAGCGCGGTAAGCACGCCGAGCTGCCAGACCACGGCGACGAGCGAGCAGAGGACAGGGGCGAGCGCCAGTTTCCAGCGTCCGGCGTAGTTCCAAACCAGCAACGTCGTGACAAGGATCGAGAGGGCGAAAAGGGTCAGCACGCTACGCGCGCCCTCACTGACATCGCCGATGACCTTCGCGAAACCGATAATGTGAACGCGGAAGGCGCCGCCGCTCTCGGCGTCGATTCGCGTGCGCAGCGCCTCGAACGCCGCGGCGACGCGCGGGTAGTCGATTTTTTCGCCGGTGCGCGGATCGAGCTCGAGCAGCTGGGCGCTTACGATGGCGCCGGTGAAATCGTTGGCGACCAGCTGCCCGAGTTTGCCGGACTTCACGATGTTCTCGCGGACCTTGGCAAACGCGGCGGGCGAGGGCGCGAAGTCCGCCGGAATGACGTTGCCGCCGGCGAATCCATCCTCGATCACCTCGACGTAGCGGACGTTCGGCGTGAACAGCGACTGCACCTGCGGCCGGTCGACGGCGGGCAGGAAGGTCACCTCGTCGGTGAGCTTTTTGAGTTCGGCGAAAAACTCTGCCGTGAAGATATCGCCGCTTTTCGCCATGAGCGCTAAGAGCACGCGGTTGGCGCCGCCGAAGTCGCGCTGGTATTTGGTGAAGGTGCGGATGTAATCGTGGTCCAGCGGAAGCGACTTGTTGAAGCTTGCGTCGACGCGGAGATTGGCGGCGAAGACGGCCATCACCACCGTCAGCACCGCAAACCCGGCCACGAGCGGGTTGCGGAAGCGAAACATCCACGCGGTGAAATTTTCTAGCAGCATGGCGGCGATCACGCCCTAGGGCATGCGGGGCGTGGGGGCGCCTGCCGGAGGCGTGATTCGGCTCGAATCAATCACCGTAGCGCCGGCTTCGCCCAGGGCGAGGATGTGGCCCTTGGGGAGCTCCAGGAGCCGGGCAATCCCGGCGGGGAGGACGTCGGGCACGACGGTGAACGTGGCGCCGCGGTCGCGGCTCACGAGCAGTGACCGCGACTGGCCGCCACTCAGCAGCGCACCATCGCGCAATCTGGCCATGGTCGCCAGTGAGTTGGATTCGGGTGTGGCGATGGTTTGCCAAGTCTTCCCGTCATCCTCCGATCGGAAAATCCGGCCCCTCAAGCCGTGGGCGATGAGCACGCTCCGTCCGGGCGAGACCAGGCCGTAGAACGAACCTTCGTAGGGTGCTTGCAGCGCCGACCATTTAATCCCGAGGTCGGTCGAGCGCAGGAGAGTGCCGTGTTCGCCGGCGAGGTAGAGCGTGGTGCCTTCGCCGGCGGTGATGCGGTTGAAGTGGTAGTCATCCGGGCCGAGTTTGCGCCGCGCCCAGGTTCTTCCGCCGTCGCTGGTCGCGACGTAGAGGCCGTAGGCGCCGACCGCGATGGCGCGCGGCCCATCCACCGCGAGCACATCGAGGAAGGAGTCTTGCAGGCTCTCGCCTTGGTAGACCTTCATCCACGATTTTCCGCCGTCGGTCGAGCCGATGACGATGGCATCATGCCCGACGGCCCAGCCGATGTTTGCGGCCGGGCCGTCGGCAAAGCTGATGGCTGTGAGTGTGGCGGTCGTCGGACCGGGGACCGAATTCCACGTGTGGCCCCCATCCTCGGAGCGAATGATCGTCCCGCGCTCGCCGACGGCGACGACGCCGACGCCACTGACGGCCCCGTCGAGGAGCAGCCGTTTTGGTGGTGATTCGCCGGCGCGCAGAGTTGCGGACAGCCCGAGCAACGCGACTGCGACGAAAGATCGAATCACAGCGAAAAAAGGAGCGGGCGCCTGACCCGCTCCCGTGGTTCAGCGCACGCCGTCGCGCCGCAGCGACTCGGGCGTGTAATCCGCGGGCGCGCGTTTCACGTTGAAGTCATACATCGCGTTTTCGTTGTCCAAGCCGACGGCGAGGTAGCGACCGTTCTGGAGGTCGAGGTGCACCTCAAGGGTGCTCCAGAAAGTCTGGGCGTCGTAGTAGTTGATGCAGTGGGCCTCGGAGACGCGCCACATCTGGCCGCGCCCGTCGTATTGATCGGCGGCGAGGATCTGCCACGAATCCTCATCAAGGTAGAAAGTCCGGCGCGCATAGAGGTGCGAGGTGCCGGGCTTGAGTTTCGCCTCGACGACCCAGACGCGATGCAGCTCGTAGCGGGCGAGATCCTGGTTGAGGTGAAGCGGCTTCAGGATTTCGGCGTTCTTCACTTTGTCGCTGTGCAGCCGGTAGGAATTGTAGGGCACGATCAGCTCCCTCTTGCCGACGAGGGTCCACTCGTAGCGGTCGGGCGCGCCGTTATACATGTCGAATTGATCGCTGGTGCGCTGGCCGTCGGCGGCGGTCCCGGGGT
>JBDSGI010000287.1:0-6545 GCA_039919035.1 Opitutaceae bacterium | reverse complement strand
ACAAACCGGACACGCTAAAATCTCCATCCTATTCCGTGCCTTCCGTGTGTTCCGTCGGCACCGCTCAAAAAATGTCTGCTCCCATCCTCCAGCTTCAAGACGTCAAAACCCACTTCCCCCTGACGCGAGGTTTCATTTTCAAGCGCCACGTGGGCACGGTAAAGGCAGTCGATGGAGTAACCCTCTCACTTGCGCGCGGCGAGGTGCTCGGGCTCGTCGGCGAATCCGGCTGCGGCAAGTCCACCCTCGCCCGCACCATCCTGCAACTCGTGCCGACCACGGCCGGCACCGTGATCCTCGAGGGCAAGAATCTCACCGCCAGTAACGCCTCGGGTGTCCACGCCATCCGCCGCGATTTGCAGATGGTCTTTCAAGATCCCTATGCCTCGCTTAACCCGCGGCTGACGGTGTTCGACTCCCTGGCGGAGCCATTGCGTGTCCATGGCGTCTGCCCCGTCGGTGAAATCCCGGCCCGGGTCGCCGAACTCATGAATACTGTCGGCCTCGCGCCGCGGTTCATGCAGAAATACCCGCACGAATTCTCCGGCGGCCAGCGCCAGCGCATCGCCATCGCCCGCGCGCTCGCCCTCCGGCCCAAGGTCATCATCGCCGACGAGCCGGTGTCGGCCCTCGACGTGTCCATCCAAGCCCAAATCCTCAACCTCCTCGCTGAGCTCGTGCGCAAGATGAACCTCAGCCTTGTCTTCATCGCCCACGATCTGTCGGTGGTAAAACACATCTCCGATCGGATCGCGGTCATGTATCTCGGGAAAATCGTCGAGCTCGGCCCCGCCCTGGACGTCATCGATCGGCCGCAGCACCCCTACACCCGCGCCCTCGTCAGCGCCATCCCGACGCCGAACCCCGACACCGAGCGCACTCGCCAGCGCATTGTCCTCCCCGGCGATCCGCCGTCCCCCATCGACCCTCCGGCCGGCTGCTCCTTCCACCCGCGCTGCCCATACGTGCAGGAAAAATGCAAAGCAGCCGTTCCACCGCTCATCCGCACCGAACCCGCCCGCGAGGTCGCCTGCGTGCGCGCGGGAGAAATCTGAGCAGGCACCTGGAATCGAATTAATCTCCACTGCGTCAGAGCACGACAACCATGCCCCTCTCCCGCCGCGACTGGCTCAAACTCACCGGCGCGGCGTCCATCGCCACGACGCTCCCCCGCGACCTTGCGGCCGCGACCGCTGCCGCCTCATCCACGTCGGATTCCACCAGCCCACTCATCCGCGACGCGGAGCAGCCGATGTTCGATCTCCCCGGCCAGTTCACCTCCCCGGTGAAGATCGCTTCGGTCGAGATGCTGAAGAACGGCTCGAACTTCTTCGTCCGCACCCGCTCGACCGACGGCGCGGTCGGCGTCACCGGAACCAAGCAGGTCGAGGACTTCCTGCCGATCTTCCAACACCTCGTCGCGCCCCACTTCATCGGCAAGGATGCCCGCCAGTTAGAGACACTGATCGACGACGTCTATCGCGCCAACTACAAGCTCGCCGGGCTCTCCTTCTGGTGCCCGGTCGCCTACGTCGAGCAGAGCCTCCTCGATCTCCTGGGCAAGATTGCCGCCAAGCCCGTCGGCGCGCTCCTCGGCGGCATCGTGAAGCGCGATATCCCCGTTTATCTCTCCGGCTCAGACCGCATTCTTTCGGCCGAGGAGGAAGTCGATGTCTATGTGCGCGGCGTCGCTGCAACCGGCGCCAAGGCCGTGAAGTTCAAAATCGGCGGCCGCATGAGCCGAAACCTCGACACCTATCCCGGCCGCACCGAAAAGCTCCTCAAGCTCGCCCGTGAAAAACTTGGCGACAAAATTGTCCTTCGCGCCGACGCCAACGGCTCCTACGACGTGCCCAATGCCATCCGCATCGGCCGGATACTGGAGGATCTCGGCTACGATTTTTTCGAGGAGCCCTGCCCGTATGAGGAACTCGGCGAGACCCAGGCCGTCGCCAAGGCCCTCCGCATCCCGATCGCGTTTGGCGAGCAGAACTACTCGCTGTGGCAGTTCCGCTGGATGCTCGAAAACGGCGTAATGCAAATCGCCCAGCCCGACCTCAACTACAACGGTGGCCTCATTCGCGCGAAGCGCGTCGCCCGCATCGCGGAAAAGCTCGGCCGCTCCATCGTGCCGCACAACACCCAGACCGGCGCGACCTCGGTGAACATGGTGCAGTTCTCCTCCTGCACGAAAAACACCGGCCCGTTCATGGAATACCCGTGGCGCGCGCCGCAAAAAGCGCCGACGTGGTTCAAGCCCGATTTCCAAATCGTCGACGGGAAACTGACCGCCCCAACCACCCCCGGCATGGGCCTCGAAATCGATCCCGACTACCTGAAAGCCGCGACCGTCATCGCCAAAATCGACCAACCCGCGAGGGGCGGCGGCGGCGGTTCGGGCTCCGGAGGTTGAGCGGCGTCAGGCCCGCGGCATCCCAATCTGCCGTAGCGCCTCGTAGGTCGCGACCCCTGCGGCCGTGCTGAGGTTGAGCGAACGCAGCGCGGGGTTCGCGTGTGGGATCGTCACACGATTGGCTTCGCCGATCTCGTCGTGCAGCCACACCGGTGCGCCGGCGCTTTCGTTGCCGAAGACGAGGCCGTCGCCATCGGCAAATTTCACATCCCAGAAGCCGCACTCGGTTTTCGTCGTGAAAAGCCACAGCCGCTTCGGCGCGCCGGCGCTCGCGCGAAACGCCGCCCAGTCGGCGTGCTCATGCACGTCGAGTTCCTTCCAATAATCCATGCCGGCGCGGCGTAGATTGCGGTCGTTGATCACGAAGCCGAGCGGATGAATCAGGTGCAGTCGCGAGCGCGTGAGCGCGCACATGCGGCCGATGTTCCCGGTGTTCGGCGCGATCTCGGGCTGGAAGAGCACGACGTGGAGCATGGTGCGATGCTCGCGCGCGGTGGTCGCGAATCAAGCATGGGCTCGCGGATTGCCTTTCGCTCACCCGAAGTCCAGCATCCCCCCACCTCCCCAGTGCAACCCGCGACCGCCAAGCCCATCGTCCTCGTCGACGACGAAAAATCCTACAACGACCTGCTGCGCGGAATGCTCGCCGACCACCTCGATTGTCCGGTTTACGGCTTCTCGCGCCCCCGCGAAGCCTTGCTGGAAATCGCCGCCCTCGACCCTGCGGTTATCGTGACGGACTACTTCATGCCCGAGATGAACGGCTTCGAGTTTATCCGCCACGCCGCGCCCCTCGCCCCCGGGGCAAATTTCGTGATGATCAGCGGCAACAATCTCTCTGCCGAGCAGGACACGATGGATCGGCTGCCGAACTTCAAAGCCCTGCTCGCGAAGCCGTTTGGCTGGGCCCGGCTCGCCGACGAGATTATGCGGGCGTGGCCGGCGGATCTCACGCGGCCCACGCGGCGCGACCGTCCCCCCGCCTAACGCGATCGCGCACGATTAGATGCCGGTTATTCGAACTGCTGAAACTTTGGCTCGGGCGAAGACGAACGCCGCCAAAGACTCATGACTTCGGCGACGAGGTCTTCGGATAAAATCCTAGCGCTCAGGCACGGCTCGTTCCTCCCTTTTCTCCAACTCGCGCAATAGCCGCGTGGCCTCCTCGGCGACACTGCGCTCCGGTTCGGTGGCCAGCAACGTCTGCAAGTCGCGCTTGGCCTCGGCGACGCACGCGCGGTTCGCCAATTCCACGGCCCGCGCGATCGCGCGAGAATCGCCGGCCCGCCGGCGCGCCTCGATGAAGGACTGCCGCTGCACTGCATCCATCACTCGCGCCAGCGCCCGATCTGCGATCACCATCACCTCGTCAAACCGGTGCTCGGCGGTGAGGCGATTGATTTCCTCGACCTCGCTGCGGAGCGCTTCACTCGCGAGGATGCTGCGTGCGTAGGTCAGGCCAGGCTCAACCGAGTCGGGCCCGCCTGCGCACAACCGCTCCAGCCGGGCCCGTCCCTCGGCGCCGCGACCGGCGCGGCACTCACCCGCCGCGATGCCGGCCTCGATCATGGTGTTGCCCGGCGCGAGGATTAGGCCGCGCTGCAGCAGCGCCATGTCACTTTCAGCGGGCGTCGCCATCCCGTGCATCACGCCCGCCAAGCCTTCGTAGGACGCGACGTAGGCCGGCGCCAGTGTGATCGCACGGCGGAAATCCGCCGCCGCCCGATCCATGGTTTCCGGATTGATCACGGCGCCCGGGATCGGGGGGCTCATCAGTTCCGGCAGGCGCGATACCGCGAGGTGGTGATGCACTTGCGCGCTGGTGGAGCCGGCCGCGACCGCCTTGGTCAGCAGCGTTTGCGCGGCGGCGAAATCTTTCCGCGCGATCGCGATGTGACCGAGCAGCTCCCACGCCCGGGCATCGGCCGGCGCGAGGGCGGCCGCGCGGCCGAGGTGCGGCTCGGCCTCGGCGGCCGAGCGCGTGCCGAGCAGCAACGCGCCCCAAGTGAGTTCCAAATCCGCCGGGTCCGCGGTCGCGATGCGGAGACTGCGGGTGATTTCATCCTTGGCCCGGGGATAACGATGCGTGCTGTAATCGCCCCCCGCGATGTAACGCCGCAGCGCCTGCTCCAGGCCCGCGTAGTCCGCGCCGAAGGCCGTGAGAAAGGCATCATCCGGCGACCGCAGGACCGGCAGCAGTTCCAGGTAGCGTTGCACGGCGGCGCGCCCCGGCGACCGCTGGCCGAAAAAGAGGTAATGCACGAGCGCCCAGCTCTCGGCGTAAAATATCCCCGTCCGCTCGCCTTCGTGGTAAAGCAGCGAATCGCGCCCGACCGCCAGGAGGTTCGGCAGAGGCAGGAGCTTCTCTCCACGCAGGAGATCGACGTGGCTGCCGATCGCGGCGCCGAATGTGAAGCTGGCATCGCCGGCCAAAGCAAAGGTTGCGAACACTTCGGCGAGCCCCTCGTCGAGCCACAACGGCAGCGCCACCTCACGCGCGCTCAAGTGCCAGTGCACCGCTTCGTGAAAGATCACCCGCCGCGTGTCGCGGGCGTTGCGCGCCAGGCTTACCAAGATGGTGTTGGCCTCGCTCGCGCGGACAAAAAATCCGCCCGCCTTGGCCGGGCGGCCGTTTTCGAGCGGCACGAACCGCGACATCGCGCGGTCGTCCGGAAAAAGCACCACGGTCACCGGGCGCAGCCGCTCCGGCGTTACGGGAAAAATCTCCTGCAGGCCGCGGTGAAACTGCTCGAGTTCGGTCGCCCAGCGCTGCGCGACGCGTTCGCCCGCGGGCGTCAGAATTACAAAAGAATTTGACGTCACCTTCACCCATCCGGCCTCGGCCGAGCTGAGCACGGAGCCGGCCCACAGGCAGAGTCCGACCGCGAAAAAAATCGGCGGCCTGAAAAGATGCAGGCGGAGTGCCCCCATCCCGACGGGACGGGCATTCGCGGAGTCAATCCTGCGGGGCGCGGGCACCCCGCTTCCATCAGGTCGCGCCCGCTCGACATCGCGCGAGCACGCCGGATCCTCACGGTTTCCCGAAAAGCGCATCGCCAGCTTCCTTGGCCGCGAACATGAACGCCGCCTCGTGCGCGATGCCGGGCGTTTCCACCTTGCGCCAGTTGAACGCCCAGCCGCGTTCGTGCGCGAGTTTTTGGGCAAACTCAAAGCAAGCCCGGCCCCGGCCGAGGCGGTGCGGGCCCTGCACCATGCCGGCCGCGCTCGTGTCGAAACTGTGCTCCGGCGTGACGTCGCCCGTGCCGAGATAAAGCGTGAGCGGCGCGGCGAGATAGCGGCGCATCACGTCCTCGGTGCTCAGCTCCGCCGGCAGGCCGCCGAAGCCGTAGCCGAATTTCTGGTCGAGCGTGGGGAAAAGCAGCGAGCCCGGATTGGCGGCGACGATGCGGGTCGCCTCCGCCGGTAGAAACGCTGCGAGCCGCACGAGAAACTGTCCGCCGGCCGAATGCCCAATCAAATAATACGGCAGCGCCGGGCGTCCTTCCAGCGCGCGCACGTGCGCGACGATTTTCGGGATGTAGGCATACGTCCAGGCTTCGGGCGCCTGCGCCGCGCCCTCGGCGCCCACGAGCCCGCCCCGCTGGTAGCGGGCGCTGGGAAACCGCTGAGTGTCAAACAGCGGCGCCACCACGATGGCGCCAAATCGCTCCGCGAGAGTGATCGCGAAATTGCGGTAGTCCTCGGCGTTGCGCGCGACGCCATGGCAAACCACCAGGAGAGGCCCGTCGCGATACGTCGGCGGTTTGTAGGAAAAGACCGTGATCGGCTCGGTCGACGACGGATAATCGAACCGGCCGGGACCGGCCGGCAAAGGCGCCGCCTGGAGCGCGCCGGCCATGAACAGCGCGGCGGCGCAGACGAATCGTTTCATGGCTGCTTCTCCGCATCGCCCGCGCTCGTCGCGGTATTGGGTGTCGCCGACGCGGCAGGCCTAGGTTCGATAGGCTTCGCGGGCTCAGTTCCGGGCGCAGGCTTTCCGCCCCGGGCCGCAAAAAACATCGTGACGAGAAACGCCGCCACCAGACAAAGCCAGATGATCGCGATCGTGTTGCTGTTCATAAAAGTCAGGCGAAGCCGAGCGCTTTCGCGACGGCGGGATAGGTGATCCTTC
>JBDSGI010000286.1:0-2736 GCA_039919035.1 Opitutaceae bacterium | reverse complement strand
TGGACCCGAAACCCAAGCGCAAGCTCTCCTTCCACGGCCTCGATCTCATCACTCCAAACAAGCGCGAATCGCTCGAACTCGCGGGCATCCTGCCAGCTCCGCATTCGCCTTACCCCGCCGCCGAAGTTTGCGCCCGCCTGCACGAACTCTACGCCACGAAGAACGTCGTGATCACTCTCGGTGAAGACGGCATGTTGCTCAGCTCCGGGGGCAAAATCCTGAAAACCATCCCGACCGCCGCGCGCGAGGTCTTCGATGTTTCCGGCGCCGGCGACACCTCCCTCGCCGGGCTCGTCCTCGCGCTGGCCGCCGGCGCCACGCTCGAAAATGCCGCGCACTTCGCCAACGCCGCCGCCGGTGTCGTCGTCGGCAAGCTCGGCACCGCCACGGTCACGCCCGCTGAACTCAAGGCCTATGTCGCCCACGAGGCTTAATCGCGTGGAAATCGAACATCGAAAATCGAAAATCGAAAATTCCGGCCGGGCCCTCTTCCTCGATCGCGACGGCACCCTGATCCGCGACAAACACTACCTCTCGGATCCGGCGGGGGTGGAATTGATCCCAGGCGTGGCCGCCGCCCTGCAACACGCACGCGCGCTCGGTTACCGGCTCTTCATCCACACGAACCAGTCCGGCATCGGCCGTGGTCTCTACACGCTCGACGACGTGCATCGCTGCAATGACCGGATGCACGATCTCCTCGGCCTCCCGCTGCCAGTCTTCGACGAAATCTGCATCGCCCCCGAAGGCCCCGACGATCCGCCCGGTTACCGTAAACCCTACCCGCGCTTCGAGCTCGAGTGCATCGCCCGCTACCAACTCGCGCCGCAGGACTGCTGGATGGTCGGCGACCGCCTGAGCGACATCGAGGCCGGGCTCGGCGCCGGCATCCGGGCCGCCGCCGTCTGCACCGGGAAACACGATGCGGCCGGCTGGGCCGAGCTCGCCCCGCCGGGCGTGCCGGTCTTCGCGACATTTGCCGACTTCGTGAAAACCCTAACCTGAATGGCCGCACGCGAAGATCGCAAGGATTGCGGCGCGCCAGAGAGATTGTCCTTTGCGTCTCCCCCGTCCTTGACGTGAGGTTTCTCCGCGATGCCTGAACTCGCCGAGGTCGATTTTTTCCGCAAACGTTGGGCGCTCGCCGCGACCGGCGCGCGCATCGTCCGCGTCCACACCCACGACACCAAAAAAATCCTGCGCGGCGTCGATCTGCTCGCGCTGCGCGGCGCGCTGACCGGCGCAACGCTCGACGTTTCCGCTGCGCGGGCAAAGCAGATGGCGTTTCGTTTCAGCGGCAACGCCTGGCTCGGCATTCACCTCGGCATGAGCGGCGAACTCGTCGTCGCACCCGCCGATCACGTGCCGGGCAAGCACGACCACCTCGTGCTCTTCACGGAAAAGCACGCGCTGGTATTCAAGGACCCGCGGATGTTTGGCGCGGTAGAGTTTTACCTCGGCGCCGAGCCGCCGCCTTGGTGGACGAAGATCGCGCCGTCCCTGCTCTCGCCGGTCTTCACCGTCGATGCGCTGGCGGCTTTCCTGCGCCGCCGCGCGCGCGCCCCGATCAAGGCGGTGTTGCTGATGCAGGAGCGTTTTCCCGGCGTGGGCAACTGGATGGCCGACGAGATTCTCTGGCGGGCGGCAATCCACCCCGCGCGTCTGGCCGGTTCGCTGCGGCCAGCCGAAATCCAGGCGCTGTGGCGCGAATGTCGCCGCGTCTGCCGGCAGGCGCTCGCCACCATCGCCGGTCGCGGCGACTACCTGCCGCCCGACCTCAACGCCCACATTCCGCGCTCGTGGTTGTTTCTCCACCGCTGGACCGCCGGCGGGCGTTGCCCGAAAACTAGAAAGCCGCTCGCCCGCGCCACCATCGGCGGCCGGACAACCTGTTGGTCGCCCGCGCGGCAGAAGCTGAAACAGAGCGCGGCGCGTCAGCCCACGCGGCCAAGGATTCGTCCCCGGGCCAAGGTGCCGCGCATGGCCAAGCCATGAGCCCGCCCAAGAAACTTCGCCTCGACGAACTGCTTGTCGCCCGCGGGCTCGCAGTGTCGCGGGCCCAAGCGAAGGCGCTGATCATGAGCGGCCGCGTGCAGCGCGGCACCGAGCGCCTCGACAAACCGGGCAAGGATTTTCCTGAAGACACGGCGCTGACCGTCGAGCAGCCGCCGCGTTTCGTCAGCCGGGGCGGCGAGAAACTCGCGGGCGCGCTGGAGCGCTTCGCCCTCGATCTGCGCGGGGCGCACGTGCTCGACGTGGGCGCATCCACCGGCGGATTCACGGACTGCGCGCTGCAAAACGGCGCGGCGGATGTCGTCTGCGTGGATGTCGGCCGCGCGCAACTCCACGCCAAACTCCGCGCCGACCCCCGCGTGACCAACCTCGAACAGATCAACGCCCGCCATCTCACGGCCGGCGCGCTGCCCCGCGCGGATTACGACGCCATCCTGATGGACCTCGCGTTCATTTCGCTGAAGGCCGTGCTTCCCGCCGTCTGGCTGCTGCTCCGCGCCGGCGGCACTTTGGTCGCGTTGGTGAAGCCGCAGTTCGAGGCCGGCAAGGCAGCGGTCGACAAAGGCCGCGGCGTCATCCGCGATGCGGCCGTGCAAGAGGCGACCCTCACCGGCGTTCGCGACTTTGCACTCACCTCGCTGGCGGGGGCCGAACTCGTCGGCACGATGGATTCGCCAATCACGGGCGCCGACGGCAACCGGGAGTTCTTGCTCGGCCTGCGCA
>JBDSGI010000285.1:0-2687 GCA_039919035.1 Opitutaceae bacterium | reverse complement strand
GTGGGGGCGCGCGCGAAAGACAAAAAGCGGTTCGAGGAAACGATTCGCCATCTCCACGTCCATCCCCACGAGTCCAGTCGCGACGAGTTCGAACTGACCGACGGCACGGTGCTCGACCGATATTCGGCCCCGGTATTCGATCCAGCGGGGAAGAACTACGGGAGGATTTGGACGTTTCATGACATCACCGACCGCAAGCGCGCCGAAGCCGCGATCCGGCAGCAGACCGATCTGCTCAACCGGGCCAGCGATGCCATCGTCGTGCTGAACCTTGATTACAAGTTCACTTTCTGGAATCGCGGGGCCGAGCGGTTGTTCGGCTGGACGGCGGCGGAGGCCCTCGGTCAGGACGCTCCGACTCTTTTCCAAGACATCCCATTTTCCCAGATCGAGGCGATCCGGCAGGCCTCGTTGCAGGACGGCGAATGGCGGGGTGAAATTGCCCTGCTGGACAAGGCGGGTCGCCGCCTCGTGATCGCACTGAGCGTCACGCTCGTCCGGGGCGAAAACGGCCAGCCCCAGGGCCTCGTGGGGGTTTGCTCGGACTTGACGGAGAAACGGAAACTGGAGGAGCAGTTTCTCCGCACCCAGCGGCTGGAGAGCATTGGGATGCTGGCCGCGGGCATCGCCCACGATCTGAATAATGTGCTCGCCCCGATCATGATGGTGGCCCCGATCCTGCGCGACCACGCCGCCGATTCGCGCGACGTGGAGTTGATTTCAATCCTCGAAAAAAGCGCCAGTCGCGGGGCGGGCCTGGTGCGCCAGATATTGGGTTTTGCCCACGGCGTGGGCGGAGAGTCGCGGCTGGTGCAGGCGAAGCACCTCTTGGTCGATATCGCCGCCCTCATCAACGAGACTTTCCCGAAGAACATTGTGCTGAGGGATTACATTCCGAGCGATCTTTGGACGGTGAAAGCCAACCCGACCCAGCTCCACCAAGTCGTGCTGAATCTCTGCGTCAACGCCCGCGACGCGATGCCGCAAGGCGGCGAGCTGAGCTTGCGCGCCGAAAATTGCGGGCTCGACGAAGCGGCCGCCGCTCAAATCGACGGCGCCCGTCCCGGGGCGTGGTTGGTGCTGCAGGTCGAGGATACCGGCACGGGGATTTCACCGGAGACGCTCGCCCGAATGTGGGAGCCGTTTTTCACCACCAAGCCGGTCGGCAAGGGCACCGGGCTCGGGCTCAGCACCGTGCGCGGCATCGTCGAAAGCCATCGCGGATTTATCCAGCTTAAGACCGTCGCGGATCAGGGCACCACGTTTCGCGTTTATCTGCCCGCGGCCGAAGGCGCTTCAAACCCGATCGGCGCCGCGGCCGATGTCCCTCGCGGCAAGGGCGAACTCGTGCTCGTAGTCGACGACGAATCCATGATTCGCAACGTCGTCACCTCCGTGCTCAACTGTCACGGCTACAGCGTCGTCGATGCGGCCGATGGGATCGAGGCGATCGCGGTTTGCAACGCCAGAAAGGGCGAGATCCGGCTGGTGGTGACCGATCTCGATATGCCGCGCTTGGGGGGCGGCGATTTCATCCGGGCGATCCGCCAATTCGATTCCACCGTAAAAATTCTGGCGATGAGCGGGGGAGTCGAGAGTGATGACCGGCCGGCAGATTCGGTCGACGCCGTCCTCGTGAAACCCTTCGATGGCGAGACATTGCTCGCCCGGGTGCATGAGTTGCTGGGGCGGACGGTGGCCAAGACTGACGTCAAATCCATGGGGCCGGCCTAACCGCCGCCCAAGCGTAAATTTATTCTCCATGGCACGCATCCTCGTCATCGACGATGACCTCCTATTTCTCCGCTCCCTCGAACTGCTCCTCGGGACCGCCGGTCACGAAGTGGCCACGGCGACGGATGGGCTAAAGGCCTCCCGGAGCTTCCGCGCCGACCCTTTCGACCTGGTAATCACAGATATCTTCATGCCGAACCGCGAGGGCATCGAGACGATCGTGACGCTGCGCCGCGAGTTTCCGGGCATCGAGGTGATCGCGATGTCGGGCGGTTCAGCGATGTCCGCCACCTTCTTGAAAGCGGCGGCGCACCTCGGGGCGCGACGCACGCTCTCCAAGCCGTTCACTTCCCAACAGCTTCATTCGGCCATTGCGGAGGCCCTCGCGGCATCCCGGGCGACGACCGCCTGAGGATCAGAGCGCCGCGATGATCGCGTCAGCCATGGCCTTGGTGCCGACGGAAGGCTTGCCGAAGGCGATGTCGCCGGTGCGCGTGCCGCTCGTGACGGCCTTGCGCACCGCCGCCTCGATGCGCGTGGCGATTTTTTCCAAGCCGAAGCTGAAACGGAGCATCAGCGCGACCGAGAGAATTTGCGCGCAGGGATTTGCGATGCCCTTGCCTGCGATGTCGGGCGCGGTGCCTCCGGCGGGTTCGTAGAGGCCGAAGGGGAAGCCGAGGGAATTTTTGCCCGCGCCGAGCGAGGCCGACGAGAGCATACCGAGGGAGCCGCAGATGACCGCCATCTCGTCAGAAAGGATGTCGCCGAACATGTTTTCGGTCACGAACACGTCGAACTGGTTTGGGTCGCGCGCGAGCTGCATCGCGGCGTTGTCGACATACATGTGGGTGAGCGCCAGATCGGGCGCGTGTTGCGCGCAGTAGTCGGTCACGGTTTTGCGCCAGAGGACGGAGGTCTCGAGGACGTTGGCTTTGTCCACGGAGCAGAGTTTC
>JBDSGI010000284.1:0-5008 GCA_039919035.1 Opitutaceae bacterium | reverse complement strand
CGCTGGCCCGCTCGCGCGCGTTTTTGGGAAACACTTCCGCGACCAGCGCCGCACCCACCGCCCACTCGCCGCCGACGCCCATCGCCACAAAGAATCGCAGCGTGCCCACCTGCCACAATTCGCTCACCAACGCCGTCAGGCCCGAGAACACGCTGTAGAAGAGAATCGTCAGTGCCATCACCGGCATCCGCCCCCACCGATCCGCGAGTGAACTGAACAGCCAGCCGCCAATCGTGCCGCCGATCAGAAATACGCCGAGGAACCGCTCGCCCCATGCCCGCACGAGGGCGGAGAGTTCCGCCGGCGCCAGTGTGGGCTGTGCCGCGCGCAGCAGATCGGGCAGCATTTCGCCGCGCGTGATGTTATAGAGCTGGCCTTCGAACGCATCGAACACCCAGCCGAGCGAGGCGATGAGCAAGACGAGCCACTGGTAGCGCGTGACCTCGGCATACCAGCGGGGCGGCTCGGATGGGGGTGGCAAACTCATGCGCGTTGAGTGGGATTGGCGGAAGCCAGCGCGCGGGCTGACCTACGGCCAGCGCCCGCCGAAAGGCAGCGATGTTTTGGCGTGGCGCGTTTCTTCAGCCCGCGTTTCAGTGCAGCCGACGCGGGCTGAAGCAACGCGCTACGCCAGACCGCCGGTCGCATTCTCACGATCGGGTCCCTCCGACCATTGCCCCGACGGGCAGCGGGCGTTTTTGGCGAATCGATTCCTCGGCGACGAGGCACAGCCCGGCGGACCACAGGCCGTCTTCGCCACTCGCAGCCGGAGCCGCTTCACCGCGCACCATCTGCACACACCGCGCAATCTCTTCGCGCAACTCGTAAACCTCCCCGCTGTGTTTCGCGATGGAGACTTGTTCGAGTTTCTCGCCGTCGAAGACTTTGAGAAAAAAACTCGGTTCCAGCGTGCGATCAAGCGCGCCGCTCCAGCCCGCCCAGATCGCGCCCTTGGTGCCGGCGACTTTCACCGTTTGGTGATGCTCGAAGGCCGCGAGCGTCTGCGAGACCACGGCGTAGGCGCCATTGGCGTATTTGAACATGGCGGAGAAATTATCGTAGAGCGCGGGCCGCGCCGGATCGCGCGAGTTGCCGTAGGCGCAGAGTTCCACCGGGTCGCCCGCGTCCGCGAGATACCAGCGTGCGAGGTCGAAGAAATGGATCGGCTCCTCCAGCACCCAGCTGCCGACGCGCGCCGGATCGTAGCGCCAGCCGGAGTTGCCGAGGCGGTAGGGTTTGCGCGAGAGTTCGACGAGCACGTATTGCGGCTCACCGATTTCGCCGGCCGTGATCCGGCGCTTGATCTCGCCCCACTGGGACGAGAGCCGCAGCTCGTGACCGACGGCGAGGCGTCGCCCGCGGGCGTGCGCGAGCCGCACGATGGCCCGGCAATCCTCGACCGTGAGCGCCATCGGCTTTTCGAGCAGGACATCGCAACCGGCCTCGAGCGCGTCGGTCGCGATCGCGCGGTGGGTGTGGCTCGGCGTGACAATATCGACGAGGTCCAGTTTCATCGCGGCGAGCATCTGCCGGTGATCGGAAAAAATTCGTGCGGTCGGGTGTGCCTGCGCCGCCGCGGCCCGGGACGCCTCCGAGGGCGCGGTGATCGCAGCGAGCCGCGCCTCGGGGTGGGCCGCGATCGATTGCGCGTGATGCTGGCCCCACGCGCCAAAACCAACGAGGCCGAAAAGGACGGTTGGACGGGACATGGAACTATTTTCGCCGAGCGGTGGTGAGGGGCGTGACCGGATTGGGCACGCGGCGGTGTTGGACCTCATTGAGCCGGCAGGTCGGCAGGCGCGGCAAGATGTGCTTCGCGAATAGCTCGCACTCCTCGGCGTGGGGATAGCCGCTAAAAATGAAAGCCCGCATGCCCATGTCCAGATAACGATTCAGTTTCGCGAGCACCTGATCAGGATCGCCGACGAGGGCGCTGCCGCAGCCGCTGCGGGCGAGACCAATGCCGGACCAGACGTGCGGTTCGATGAAAAGATCGGAGTCGGCCCGCGCGCGGAGTTCGTCCTGGCGGAGGACGCCCGCGCTCTTGGCGTCGAGTGAGCGCGCCTTGATGGCCTGGCCCTGCGTGAGATCGAGTTTCGAAATCAGGCGCTTGGCGGCGGCGCGGGCCTCGGCTTCGGTTTCTCGCACGATCATGTGAATGCGCAGGCCGAAATCGATCGCGCGGCCGTGCTTCGCCGCCCGGTCGCTCATGCCTTGCATCGTCGAGGCGAGGCGATCTTCCGTCTCGGGCCACATGAGAAAAACGTCGCAGTGTTTCGCGCAGAGTTCCTGCGCGAGCGGAGAGATGCCCCCGAAGTAGAGGAGCGGGCCGCCGTTTTGTTGAAACGGTTTGGCAGGCTCGCAGGTTGGGAGGTTGAAATTGTAGAACCGCCCGCGCCACTCCAGTTGACCGTCGGTGCTCCAGAGTTTTTTGAGAATCTCGATCATCTCGCTGCTGCGCGCATAGCGATCCTCGTTCGACTCTTTCAGGCCGGGAAGATCAGAAGAGATGATGTTCAGCGTGAGCCGGCCCTGCGCGATGTGGTCAACGGTCGCGATGGCGCGGGCGAGCATCGGCGGCCAGACTTCGCCCATGCGCAGCGCGACGAGTTGGGAAATTTGTTTCGTCTGCGCCGCCAACGCCCCGGCAAAGGCCATCGGATCCTGCCCCGCGATCCAGCCGGAAGGCAGGAGGATGTTTTGGTAACCAAGCGCATCGGCGCGGCGCACAAGTTCGCCGCAATGTTCGTAGCTGGACCGCAGGCGCTCGTCGGGCACGCCGAGAAATTCGTAGTCGTCGGCGCACAGCGCGGCGAACCATGCGATCTCGGCCTGCCGCGTGACAGTGCGAATGGCAGGCGGCGGTGGGGTGGCAAAACCGGGGGGCACGAAAGGGGAGGTTCGGGGAGATTATGCCTCGCGGGCGGACAGGGCAGGGTGCGACGGAAACGAAGCAGTGACCGCAGTCGGCACCAGCGACGATGACACGACGATTGGCGGCGCGGTGCGGCTTGTCGATATCGAGTTGGCGTATTCGGTGGGTCGGCGCGGCGTGTCGGCGAATGCAGGCGCGGCGAGTGAAATAGTGGCCTCAAGTTTTGTCGGTCAGCTCGCTGGCGAGCGCTCCGACCGCTGGAGCTCAGGGCGCTCGCCAGCGAGCTGACTCTCGAATACCCGCGCGTCGGACATTAACGCATCGGCCGTGGGCCACCGGGTGGGCGCGGAATTATTTCGCCACTGCGCCGCGGAAGCTGCGCCATTTATCCAACGGCATCGAAGCCACCGCGATGATGGCGAGCTGGCTGACGACGAAGGTTGTCAGTGCGACGAACGCCGCGTCGGTGAACCCGTAGCTGTGCAACCCGACGCCGAGCATGTTGGTGCCGAACCAGCTCCACGCGGTTACGATGTTGCCGCCGACCGCAAGGCACATGAGCCCGCGCTGCTTAATCATGCCGCCCCAGCGCGCGTGAAGGATAATCGCGTTCCAAATCACGATCATGAGCGCGCCGTTTTCCTTCGGGTCCCAGCCCCAGAAGCGGCCCCACGATTGATCGGCCCAGATGCCGCCGAGGATCGTGCCGACGAAACTGAACAGCGTCGCGAAGCACACGATGCCGTAGACCATCCGGCCGAGCGCGTCGGCGGTGGCTTTGTCGAGCGACGATGTCAGCATGCCGCGGAAGATATATATGAGCGCCAAGAACCCGGAAAGGAATGTCGCCGAGTAACCGATCGTCACGACGACGACGTGGGTCGCCAACCAGAAGTTGGAGTCGAGCACGGCGCGCATCATTTCAAGCGTGTCGCCACTGAGCGAAAGATTGTGTGCGATGATGAGCGTGCCGAATCCAATCAAGCCAGCGGCAACCGCACCCACGGCGTTTTTGTAGATGGCCTCAAGAATCATGCAGAGACCGACGGAGCCCCAGCCAATGAACAAGGCCGAGGAGTAAAGGTTCGTGACCGGCGGCCGACCCTCAAGCCACATGCGCGTGATGATGCCGGCGGTGGTGAGCAACCACGCGAGCCCCACGAGCCAGAATCCGGCGCGGCGCAGTTCGCCTGGCCACACCAGCCACGACGTCACGGCGATGAGGAAGGCGAGGCAGTAGAGCCATGTGCCCCAGTAAAACGGCTGGGCGGCATTGAACCGCACCTCGGCGTCGCACTTCGCCAGCTGCGGTTCGAAACGCTTGACAAGGTCGGAGCGGAAAAGCTCGAGCAGCTTGTTGAAACGCTCCGGATTTTCGCTGCGCCACGCGTGCGCAAACGCGGCATAGGCGAGGGCGGCGGCGTTGACGCGGCCGGAGCGAAAGGTGTCGAGCAGCGCGGCGCCGACCGGCTTCCACGCCGTCGGGTCGGTGTTGTCCGCGTCGGGCGGCACCGCGAGCACGTTGGTGATGTTGGCCATGTCCACGAAGCGTTCGCCGATGCCGGTCATCGCGGCGGCGGCGGCTTCGTCGTGGGGTTGGCCCGCCTGCTTGGCGCGCACGGCAACGACGCCGGCGGCGACTTGATCCTGGAATTTCAGCAGGTCGTTCAGGAAATCCTGGCTGGCGGGCGAGACGAGCGAGTGTCGGAGTCGTTGGTAGAGGATGAGGTTGCCGTAGAGCTGCACGACGGCGCTCTGAAACGTCGTGCGCGCCGGGCCCTCGACCTGGCTCGCGAGCTTATATTGCCGGTCCACCTCACCGAATTTCGTGGAGAGTTGGTTGTAGGCGAAGCGTTTTCCGCCCTGCCCGTCGTCTGTCTTCAAGTCGAAGAGCGCGAGCAAATCCGGGTGAACGATCTCGAAGGTTTTGTAGGTGTCGGCCAGCTCCGGGCGAAACGTGACATCGAGCAGCCACTCGATGGGCAGCGGCTTGCGTCCATCGGGCGTGAGCACGGCCTGCCGGCCTTGCAACTGGAGCAGCGACGCACGCGCCACCGTGTCGAGCGGCTTCATTCGGCCGTTCAGCAGCACCGGCAGCCGGCTAAACCCGACAACGTCGAACGCCGCGGGATT
>JBDSGI010000283.1:0-3084 GCA_039919035.1 Opitutaceae bacterium | reverse complement strand
CCTTCTTGTCGCGCGTCATCGCCGCGTGCAGCTCCGCATAAGCCAGCGGCGCCCGCAGGCGCACCGGCAACGCGTGCGCGGCCACCACGCGCTCGACCCGCGCGACCTCGGCGGCGCCGATGGCGCCGAGTCGCTGCGAAAGGTGCGCGGCGGCGCACAGCCCGATCGCCACGGCCTCGCCGTGAAGATATTCGCCGTAGCCCGCCACATTCTCGATCGCGTGGCCGAAGGTGTGCCCGAGATTGAGCAGCGCGCGACCGCCTTCTTTCGCCGTCTCGCGCTCATCGGCCTCGACGATCGTCGCCTTGAGCGCGCAGCAGCGGCGAATCACGGCGGCGAGATCCTGGCTCGCGAGGGTGAGCGGCGTTTTTTCCAACTGCGCGAACAGCGCCGGGTCGCCGAGCAAACCATACTTGATCACCTCGGCCATGCCGGCGGCGAACTCGCGCGGCGGCAAAGTCGCCAACAAATCCGTCGCAATAAAAACCCCGCGCGGCTGGTGGAACGCGCCGACCAGGTTTTTCCCCGCCGCGATGTTGATGCCGGTTTTCCCACCGACCGAGCTGTCCACCATCGCGAGCAACGTCGTAGGCATTTGGAAAAAATCGACGCCACGCAGAAAGCTCGCCGCCGCAAAACCACCGAGATCGCCCATCACGCCGCCGCCGACCGCAAAGAGCGCGCCACCGCGATCCAGTTTCGCGGCGGCGAGAAAATCAAGCACGCGGCCGAAACCCGCGAGCGATTTAGCGCCCTCGCCGGCCTCCAACGCGAGCACCGGCGCGTCGTCAAACATCGCGCGCAACGCCGCCGCCTGCGCGGCCACCACGCGCTCGTCGGTCACCACCGCAACGCGTCGCCCCGCCGCCACGAGGGCGTCCACCGCCGCCCGCACCTCGGCGCGCAAATCCGTGCCGAACTGAATCGGATAACTGCGCTCACCCAGATTAATGCGAAGCGTTTCGGCCATTCCCCCGTTAAACGGCGGCGTCCGTCGCGCGTCGAGGAGAACTTCCGCCGCCGCCGCGTCGCAAAAAATGTGCTCGCCCTTGGCCCGCCGGCGGCTTCATCACCCCCGCGGTCCGATCGGGGAGGAAGACGCGCGGGATGCCGCACCGCCCCGCGTCGGCGGAAGCCGCGAGAGATTCGCGCGCCGCCCCGGACCCACGCGCGCCGCCCGCTATCCGCCCATGTCCACCCACTCTTCTCCGTCTTCATCCACCGGCCTGCATCCACTCGGGCCCGGCGCCACGCTGCGCTGGGCGCCGGGCCTCGCCGCCGCCACCGACCCGGCGGCGGCAGCGCACTTCGCGTTTGTGCTGGCGGCCGCGCGAAACGAGGCGGGCGCGATGTTTTTCCTCCCGGCGCTGGGCGCAGCCGCCACGCCGCCGGCGGCGTTCTGTGTCTGCATCGCCTTCGAGGCCACCGCGCTTCGCGACTTGCTGACCGGCGACGCGACGCCGGGCGCTGCGCTGCTGCGCGGGCCAACCGCGCCCGCCCTCGCCCTCCCGCTGACGCCGGCCGCCCGCTTCGCGGCGGAATCGATCCTGGGCTGCCCGTTTGCCGGCTCGCTCCGCGCGATGGCACTCACGGCGCGGGGCCACGATCTGCTGCTCGAGTTTCTCACCGCCCTCGCCAACTCGGCCTCGCCGTCCGCCGGCCCCATCACGCGCGCGCTGGCCGATCGCATCCACGCCGCGGCGGAAATCCTCAAGCGAGCGCTCGATCTTCCGCCTACCCTGCCGGCGCTTGCGCGCGAGGTTGGCCTGAGCGAGACGACGCTGAAGCGCGGTTTCCGCCAAGTCTTCGGCACGACGCCCTTCGCCTACCTGCGGGCCCGCCGTCTGGAGCACGCCCATGCGCTGCTCGCCGCCGGCGAGGCCACGGTGTTGGAAGCCGCTGCCATCGTCGGTTACAGCAACCCGAGCAACTTCGCCGCCGCGTTTCGCCGCCAATTCGGCGTGAATCCGAAAACCTTTCAGTTGACCGCCCGCAGGTAGAAACACGCCGCCAGCGGGTGGAATTTAGCGGCTCGTTTTGCGATACTCCGGCTTCCATGAAAGCCGCCGCTCCCAAATTCGCCGTCACCCTCCGCCCCGGTCTGCGCGCCGCCGCATTCGCGACTCTCGCCCTCTGGCCGGGCCTGGCCCCTTGCCTCGTGGCGCAATCGGCGACGCCCAGCTATCTCCCGCTGAAGGAAACGGCGGTGCTGTTGGAGAAATTTGAAGTGAGCGACCGCCCGGAAAAATCCTATTCCACCCTGCGCAGCGCCACCGCCACCAAGACCGACACCGCGCTTATCAACGTTCCCCAGTCCATCAGCGTCGTCACCCGCGAGCTCATCGACGATCAGGCGATGCACAGCATCGGGGATGTGATGCGCTACGTGCCGGGCGCCGGCATCGCGCAGGGCGAGGGCAACCGCGACACTCCGGTCCTGCGCGGCAATAGCACCACGGCGGATTTCTTCGTCGATGGGATTCGCGACGACGTCCAATATTTCCGCGACCTCTACACCGTGGATCGCGTCGAGGTGCTCAAGGGGCCCAACGCGATGATCTTTGGCCGGGGAGGCTCGGGCGGGCTGGTCAACCGCGTGTCCAAGCAGGCTGCCGGCGCCACCACCCGCGAACTCTCTCTGCAAGCCGGCTCCTGGAACCAATACCGCGCGACCCTCGATCTCGGCGAGGCGGTGAGCCCGACGCTGGCCTTCCGCGTGACCGCACTCTACGAGGATTCCGACAGCTTCCGCGACGATTCGAAGCTGCGGCGCCTGGGCATCAATCCCACGGGGACGTGGCGGCTCGCTCCGCGCACCACGCTCCGCGCCGGCGTAGAGCATTTCTACGACAAGCGCACCGCTGATCGCGGCATCTCGTCCTTCCACGGCCGGCCGGTGCAGACCGCCGCCTCCACCTTCTTCGGCGATCCCACGCGCAGCCGGTCCGAGGCGACGGTGAACACGGCGTTCGTTACGCTCGACCACGCATTCGCCCAACGCGTCACCCTGCGCAACAGCTCCCGCTTCAGCCGCTACGAGAAATTCTACCAGAACGTGTTTCCGGGCGCGGTTAACGCGGCCGC
>JBDSGI010000282.1:0-3635 GCA_039919035.1 Opitutaceae bacterium | reverse complement strand
GTGCGGCGATACCACGGCGGCTGGGCTTGGAAAAACTCCCAGGCTTTCCGATTGGATCGGAACGCTTTTTCAGCTGCGGGCGCGAGCTGCGGCGGCGTTTTCCGTTCGAAGGAGTAGATGCCGGTCTTCGCGGTGGAGCGGGCCTGAAAAGCGGCGAGTCCAGCCGGGTGCATCTTGCCGGCGGCGGAGAGCCGCGCGACGTGCGCGACGTTGATGTTGCTCCACGTGCTGGCCGGCTTGCGCCGCGTGAACCGGTGCATGTAGCTCTCGGCGTCCAACCGATTCACGATTCCGTCGATCCAGCCGAAGCAGAGTGATTCAAGCACGGCTTCCTGGTAGGTCATCGCGATCTTGCCGGACGCTTTCTTGTAGAAACCAATGCGGAGTTCGCCGACCGTGGCGTGGTTCTGTTCCAGCCAGAGCCGGAAAGCGGCGGAAGTGGGAAAAAATGTGGGTTTCATCGCGGCCGATTGGAAGAGGTCGTTCGTTTGCCGGGCGGTTTCCGCCGTTGCTTGGGCTTTGGATTCACGCCGATGCGGACGTCGCCGCGGCGCACGTAGGCGACAAGTTTGGCGCCGACGGCTTCGAACTTGTCGGATGTCTCGGGAAGATAGAGCCACTTGGGCAAGACTGGGTGAGGCTTAAGCTGGGGAAACTCGCCCACGAGGGCGCCGTGGCGCGACTGATCGGTGCATACGAGGACGCCGCGCCACGGCTCTTTTCCGGCGCAGAAGCAGAGCGTCAATTGACCGCGGAGGTAGACGGCCTTGGCGCCAAACATTGAGCGAAGGACAAATGTGGGCTCCACCTCCATTGCTTCCCAAAGCCAAGCATGACGATGGACGGGCGCCGGGCGGGAAAAACGAGTTTCGCGGGGCGGGGGCATATTCTATTTCCCGTGATTCGCGCGGGGGACGGGAGCGCCGCCGGGTCGCTGCACGGTGAGCCACATGCCGGCGAGCACCAGTGCCCCGGCCAAGGCGAGCCGCGTCGTGAACGCCTCGCCGAGTGCGACCACGCCCACCGCCGCCGTCAACACCGGCACGAGCAATTGCACCGTGCCGGCCTCAAGCGGAGTCAGCCCCGGCAGCACGCGCGCCCACAGTGCGTAGGCGAGCGCGGTGGTGAGCGCGCCCATGCCGAGGCCGAGGGCGAGGCCGTTGGGAGTAATCCGCAGCCCGTCGCGCTCAATCCACGCGAGGACTGGCAGTAAAAGCGTCAGCCCGATGAACGCGCTGGCACTGGTGGCGACTGGCGAGCCGCGCTTGCGCAGCAGCAGCGAATAAGCGCCCCACGTCGCGCCGGTCAGTGCCAGCAGCCCCACGCCGAGCGGCGTCGTGCCTTCTACCCGGCCGATTGCTAGCACAGCCACCCCGCTTAGTGCCAGCGCCGCGCCGGCCGCCGTGCGAAAGGTCGGCCGCGCGCCGCCAGCCGTCATCGTGGCGATCACGAGGGCATAGAACACGAAGGTGCCAGCCGCCGCGGAGATGTGGCGGTAGCCGTAGGCGATGGCGAGGGCGTAGGCGCCGAGAAAGAGCACCAGCGGCCAGTCGGCCAGCCGCGGCCACGCTTCACGCAGGCGGCCCTGTGGCGCGAGCACCAGCGCCAGCATTGCCGCGCCAGCCGCGAAGCGCGTAATCGTCACGGAGGCGGGGTCGAGCAGGCCCTGGCTCACGAGGTAGCGCGTGATGAGACTGTTGCAGGCAAAGCAGACCATCACGACGAGTGCGAGCGGCAGCGTTGGGCGTGCGTCCATCCTGACACAGGGCTATCTGAAAGGGATTGGCTGGGTCAACGCCCGCACGGACGTCCGGGCGACCGCCTACTTCGTCTGCTCCAGCGGCAAGTCGTGCAGCTTCAGTTCGGGGTTTTTTTCCTGAAAATAGCGGAGCGTCCAGTCGTTGGGAAAAAGGGCGACGGCGTTCTCGAATTTATCGGTGCCGAAGCTGACGCCGCTGGCGACGATGAGGCGCGATACATCTTTGAGCAGCGGGTGCGGCTCGACCCATTTGAGCAGCGTCCACGGCGTGGGCGTGAGGCGCGACTCGGCGTTGTATTCCGCCTGGAGGCGCCACTGCACGACTTCGAATTGCAGCGGGCCGACCGCCGCGAGCAGCGTCGCGCCGGGCGGGGCGTTGCGCGCTGTGAACGCCTGCACGACGCCTTCCTGCAAGAGTTGCTCCAGACCGGCGCGGTAGCGCTTCGCGTCGCCGGCGTTGGGATTGGAAATGTAGGTGAAGACTTCCGGAGGGAAGCGCGGGATCTCGTCGTAGCGAATCGTTTTTTCGTCGGTCAGGGTGTCGCCGATGCCGAGCACATCGTGGCCGACGAGGCCGATGACATCGCCGGGCCAAGCCACATCGACGGTTTCGCGCTCCTGGCCGAAGAGCTTTTGCGAGGAGGAGAGCCGGATGGTTTTTCCCGACTGCTGGTGCGTGACCATCATGTCGCGCTCAAACTTGCCGGAGCACACGCGCACAAACGCGATGCGGTCGCGGTGCTTGGGGTCCATGTTCGCTTGAATCTTGAAAACGAAACCGGAGAACTTCGGGTGCGTGACGGGAACGATGGTTTTCGGGGCGGTCGGTTCAGTGTTGATCGTCACCGGTGCCACGGACTGGCGCGGCGCGGGTGGCACCGAGTCCTTGAGAAAACCATCGAGCAGCAGCTGGATGCCGAAGTTGTTCACGGCACTGCCGAAATAGACTGGGGTCTGCTGGCCGGCACGCACCGCCGCAAGGTGGAAGGGGTGGCCGGCGCCGTCGAGCATCGCGAGCTGCTCGGTGACCTGATCGAAGGTGTAGTTGTCGAGTTTCGAGCGGACGATGGGATCTTCGAGCGAGGTGACGTTGACGGGCGCCTGATATTTGCCGCCGGGCGTGCGCTCGAAGAGATGGACTTCGCGGGTGCGGCGATCGAACACCCCGCGGAAACCCGGACCGTTGCCCAGCGGCCAAATGACGGGGGACGATTGCAGGCCGAGCACGGTCTCCAGCTCGTCGAGCAGCTCGAGCGCGTTGCGGGTCGGCCGGTCGCACTTGTTCATGAACGTGAAGATTGGCACGCCGCGGCGGCGGCAAACTTCGAAGAGCTTGCGGGTCTGAGCCTCGATGCCCTTCGCGGCGTCGATGACCATGATGACGGCGTCGACGGCGGTGAGGACGCGATAGGTGTCCTCGGAGAAATCCTTGTGACCCGGCGTATCGAGCAGGTTGACCGCAAAGCCGGAGTAATCGAATTGGAGGACGGTCGAGCTGATCGAGATGCCGCGCTGCTTCTCCAGCTCCATCCAGTCGGACGCGGTGGCGCGCTGGTTTTTGCGGGCGGTGACGGTGCCAGCGAGGTGGATGGCGTTGCCATAAAGGAGGAACTTCTCGGTCAGCGTCGTCTTGCCCGCATCGGGGTGCGAGATGATCGCGAAGGTGCGACGGCGGGCGATTTCTTCGGCGGGAGACATGGGCGAACGGACAGGCAACAGGGATTGCGCGCGGGTGGAAAGAGCGAATTGGCGGTGGCGAAACGCCTTGGCGCCCGGGCCAAAAGTCGAAGAACGATATTCTTGCATTGGTTCGGCGGAGACGGACGAATTTTCGCACTATGTCCCGCTTCCTGAAAATCCTTGGTTATGGCTTAGG
>JBDSGI010000281.1:0-6284 GCA_039919035.1 Opitutaceae bacterium | reverse complement strand
AGCCTTTTTCCCTGCGCACGGGCGAAGGCGTGGGCCGCAAACCAGGAAATGCGCAGAACCGGCGCCGCCGCCGGCGCGCGCGATCCCAACTCCAAATCCCCGGACCAGTCCGCCAGATAGCCGCTGTCCGCGAAAAGCGGGCTCACCACGGAGCGCCGCCAGGCCGGATTCGCCCGCACGAAGGCAAGAAACTCCGCGTTGGTCACCGGTCGCACGTCGAGCCAGAACGCCGCCACCGGCACGCGTTCCGGCTCGTCCTTGGTTCGGATCAACGGCGCGTAGGATCCCGCCGGCACCAGCACCATGTCGCCGGGCGCGACATCGGCCGCGCCGGCGGCGATGATGGTCGCCACCAGAAGCAGACGGAGGACATGGCGGACCGAAGTCATGGATTATTTGAATTCTCCCCGCACGCGTTTCACATCGGTCGTGCTGACGGCGCCGAAATCGTTACCCCACGAGTTCATCACGTAGCTCAGGACGTCGGCCACCTGATCGTCGGTGTATTCCTGCGGCGGCATGAGGTTGTTGTAGGGTTTGCCGTTGACCGTGATCGGGCCGCTCAGGCCCTTCAGCACCACCTTGATTGCGCGGTCTTTGTCGGCCTTCAGATAATCCGATCCGGCGAGCGGGGGAAACACGCCAGCCAGTCCCTCGCCGGTGGCCGTGTGACAGGCGAAGCACGAGGTCAGGAAGACCTTCTTGCCGCGTTCGACCTGGATCTCGCGGGTGATGTTCGCAATTTGAGGATTGGATGCGATCGCCTTGGCCTTCTCCGCGACGAGTTCGGCCTCGCGCTTGCTCGCCGCGACGCCGGCATCCGACGCCTGTCCGAGATAGACTTCATCGATTTCCTTGCCCGTGTAGATCAGCCGATTTTCCGGGCCGGTCACCTTCAGCATGCCGAGCGCGCCTTTGTTGAACGCCCGCGAGAGCGAGTGATCCACGAGCACGTAGGTGCCCGGCACGTCCACCTTGAACTCCACGATCGTCGCGCCGCCCGCCGGCACCATCGTCGTCTGGACGTTATGCTGCGCCGTCGCGCCGCCCTCGAGAAACACCTGGTCGAAGATCTCACCGATCACGTGAAAGGACGACGTGAGGTTTGGTCCGCCCACGCCGAAATAGAGGCGCACCGTCTCGCCCACCTTCGCCTGCAACGCCTTGTCGCCGACCAGCGAGCCGACGGCGCCGTTGAGCACGACGTAGGGAGGGCGTTCGTCCTCCGCCTTCATCGGATCGAAATTTTGGAGCCCCGCCTCGCCATGGCGACCCGAGGTGTAGATCTCGCCCTGCATCACGTAGTATTCGCGGTCGACGGAGGAGAAGCCGTCCTTCGGCTCCACCAAAATCAGGCCATACATGCCGTTGGCGATATGCATCGGCACCGGCGCGGTAGCGCAGTGATAGACAAACAGGCCCGGGTTGAGCGCCGAGAAGGAAAATTGCGACGAGTGACCGGGCGCCGTGAAAGACGACGCCGCACCACCGCCCGGCCCCGTGACCGCGTGCAGATCGATGTTATGCGGCATTTTTGAACTCGGGTGGTTGTTGAGGTGAAACTCTACAAAATCACCCTCGCGCACCCGAATAAACGAGCCGGGCACATGACCGCCGTAGGTCCAGAACGTGTAATCGACGCCGTCGGCCAGACGCTTCACCACCTCGATCACCTCGAGGTTTACGATGACCTTGGCGCTATGCCGCCGCGTGATGGGGGGCGGCACGTGCGGCGCCTCGGTGAGAATCGCCGTTTCGACCGGCAGATTGGCCGCGAGCGGCGGACCGCCCGGCGTGGCGAGGACGGTGCCCTCCGCCGCCGGTAAAACCGTGCGGACGACCACCATGGCAAGCATGGCGACCAAGAATTCAAGGGTAGGGTTTGGAATTTTCATGGGTTATAGTGCGGACACCGGCAAACGCGCGGCAGCTCGCCATACCCTTACTCTCGCGGAAATACTTTCAGCGCGCTCCGCGGATCTTGCGAAACCCGGCCTGCCTTTTGCCGGAGCTTAAGGCGGTTAGGCCGTTAGCGAGCGCCTACCTCACTCTCCAACGCTCGCGAGCCTCGGGCAGGGTCTCGACCAGGACGTCGTGAATGCGCTGCTTTTCTTCCGCTGGCAGATAGGCATAGCGGTCTTTGGGGTCGCGGCTGGCCAGCGCCGCCTGCAAGCGATCCAGAATGTGAAATCGCAGCGGATCGGGCAGGGCGCGAAACATCGCGGTGTAAATCATGTGACTGCAGCGCTGGGCAAACAGTTGTCCCTTCAACCGCAGCTCTCCGAGCGACTGGCCGGCCCGCGTGCGCGGCACGGAGCGCGCAAACGCCTTTTCGAATTCACCGCCCGCGACGATTCCCTCCGGCAGCGGCGCCGCGCCGCGAAACAGCAGGCGATCCACGACGTCCTGCACCGCGCTCGCGAACACGCTCTTCACGCTGTCGTAGGCGGGTTCATCGCTGACCGGCTCGTTGAACGTCGCCTGCAGGCCGTGTTGGTAATTTATCATTCGTCGGCAGGAAAACGCCGCGCGCGTCAGGCTGTTTTGCACGGCCAGCTGGTGCTCGAAGACCAGCAACGCGACGACATCGCTGGTCGGGCGGAGATACAGCCCCGTCTCGAAAAATCCCGAGAGCTCCTCGGGCCTATTCTCCACGGGCGTGAACACCAGCTGGTCACCCTGCTCGCTGGCGAAGGTGTTGCCGCGATGCGGCTCGGCGCCGCGGTAGCCGGTGACATACCAGCCGCCCCACCGCTGGGAAAAAGGCGTCTCATCGTCCACGAGCAAGGTGCCGTGCCGCAGCAGCGGCTCGCCGCCGGCATCGGAAAACACCGAGCGCGCGAACACCCCGGGAATGTCGCGAATGAAATTTCCGCCGTGACACCGCAGGCAATCCGCATCGCGCTCAATTTTCGGCGGCACCTCACGCCCCGCGCTAAAATCGACCGTGTAGAAAATCGGGCCGAGCGTCGGATCGACCGCCGTCACTTCCATCAGGCCGCCAGGCACCCAGCCCACATAGACGGAAGCGGAAAAATAGAGCGCCCGCGGCCGCTCCGGCCGGATACGACCGCGCTGCAAACTGGTTTTGGAAAACACCAGCATCTGGCTTTCCACCGGCACGTGGAGCGCAACGAGCAACGCCCGGACCGCCTCCTTCTCGCCTCCCCGAAACGCAATTTCGCCCGACTCGATGCGCCGCTGGATCTTAGTGAGGGCGTCGACTGGCCGCGTCGCGGAGTAAGCGACCGGCGGCAGCTCGTAGTCCGGGTTGCCCTGGGCGCTGCCCAAGCCGAGCCAAGCCAGCCAGGGAACGACCAAGCGCAGGGCCGGAAAAATCATTCTCTGGGGAAAAAAGGCCGCCACTTCGAAAGCGTGAACGCCCCGGCGGCCGGCGCAAGCGAGGCCGGGCTGTAACCCGCGGCACTGGTAGGCGCTGTTATCACGGCAACTTTGCGGGGTGTGAAGGTAGTTCGCCCGCTCAAAGGCGGACGCGACGCTCGAGCGCCGCAGATCCAGCCGGCCACGCCATTCCTCAAGAATGGAAAATCCGTGCGCCTCCATCCTCGCCATCGAACCTCGGGTCATGGAGGTCCGCCGCGGAATCCGAGGGGAATTCAATTTCACTGGCGCACCGTAGCACGAATTTCCGGCGGGTGCTGCGCAGGCGTTGCACGGGCCTGCGCGCATCTTGCGAAATCACTGGTCGCCACGGACAGCCTTGCCTGCGCGAATCGCGAACGAAAGAGTGGCGTCACGTGGAACCTGTCCTGCCCTCGCCGCCGCCACTTGCGATGACCCTCCAGCTGCGTGACCTCGCGCAGCTTTTCAACTCCATGGACCCGTCCCCGTTTCACGAGCGCGATCTCGATGCGGATGCGGAGGAGTTTATCGTCGGCTGGGCGAGCGAACTTTCATCCCGCCGGGAACTGGAGCTCACGATTCACCTCGCCACGCCGGTGCCCGACGCGCGCGGCGCCGCGGTGCAGGACGCGGTGCGACACTACTTCGCGCAACGCGCCGAGATGAAGCAGCGGGAGTTTCGCCACCTGATGCGCCGCGGCCGGACGAGCCTCGGCGTGGGGTTGTTGTTTCTGGTCGGGTGTCTCACCGCCAGCGAACTTCTCGGGACGCTTGGCCACAGCACCCTTTCCAGCATCGCCAAAGAAGGCCTCACCATCATCGGCTGGGTCGCGATGTGGCTGCCGCTCCAAATCTATCTCTACGATTGGTGGCCGTTGCGCGACGAGCGCCGCGTGTTGGAGCGGCTCGCCCGCATGTCAGTGAAGGTCGTGACTCCGGCCGCGTAAACCCTGAGCGCCGACCTCAGCCTTCCGCGATACAGTAGAGAAACTCGTGGCCGCGCAGAAACAACTCGCGGTCCACCGCGACCGGCGACGCGTCGAAGCTGTCCGTGAGCTTGTTCTTCGCGACGATCTCGAACTTGGCCGCATCCTTGAGGACAGCGACCATCCCGTCGCGGCCGACCACATAGAGCAGGCCGTTGGCGACGACGGGCGAAGCGTAGATGCCGCGCATGCCCTCGATGGGTTGATCCTGAAATTGAAATTCGCCCGTGAGCGCGTTCACGCACGAGAGGTAAGCGTCGTTACTCTTGCTGAAAAATATCCGGTCACCCGAGAGCACCGGTGAGGGCACGTAGGGCGTGCTCTTGCGTTGGTTCCAAAGGATGTTCGCGCTGTCGGAAACATCCCCGCGCGCGGTCAGCTTAATCGCCTGAATGGACGAGCCCTGAAATCCGCTCGTCACGAAAACCATGCCGTGACCCGTCACGGCGGTCGGGATGACGTTCGGCGTCAAGCCCCTTGCCTCCCACATCAGCTCGCCCGTCGCCGCGTCGTAGCTGCGGGTGAGGTTGGTTGCCGGAATGATCGCCTGCAGTTTTCCGCCGACGTCGACCACGAGCGGCGTGGACCAACTGGAGCGTTCATCGCGGCTCTTCCGCCAAACCTCGGCGCCCGTTTTCTTGTCGAGCGCGACGACGAACGAGCCGCCCTCGTGGTCCCACGGCACGATCAGATGGTTGCCCGCGAGCGAGGGCGACGCGCCTTCGCCAAAACCGTTGCGCGTCTGCATGTCGCCAAGATCTTTTTCCCAGAGGAGTTTTCCCTGTAAATCGTAGCAGTAGATGCCGCGGGACCCGAACGACGCGTAGAGGCGCTCGCCATCCGTCACGGGCGAGGCGGACGCAAAGCTGTTGGTCGCGTGCTTTCCCTCGTGCGGCACCTCGCGCCGGGCGACTTTCTGCCAGACCACCGCGCCCGTCTTGCGGTCGAGCGCCACGACGGAGAACTCGTGAATCTTGGTGGGCTTCATCCCGCCGCCGAAACCGCCGGGGCCGCGTCCCCCTTTGCCACCCTTGCCGCCGCCAGGTGGAGGCGCACTAGGCACAGGAGCCGGCGCCGCAGTCGCGCCAGCGGCAACCTCCGCCGTTTCAATCGCCGTGAGCAAAAAGATCCGATCCTGCCAAATGATCGGGGTGGAGAAACCGTAGCCAGGGATCTTCGCCTTCCAGCGCACATTTTGCTGGTCGCTCCAAGTCGTCGGAGGGGTCGCGCCGGGGGCCACGCCGGTGCCACCCGCGCCGCGCCACGTCGGCCAGGAGGAGAGCTCCGCACCAAAGAGTGAGCAGGAAATAACCCACCACGCGGCGGCACAATACGGGAGGGAAAAAGGAAGCTTCATAAGAGATATCGCTTCAGAAAGCGGGGACGCTAACCGAGGCTTCGCGGGCAGACGTGGCTGCGCGACGAAAGTTGCTTTCCGCTCCCGCAGTGGTCAACGCGCTAGAAATCCCGAATCGTCGCTTGAGTCCCTGCGTCTGTTCCGGGCACGCTTCGACTTCCATGAGCTCCGCCCCCTCCCCCGCCGCTCCCGCCGCCAGCGGCCTTTCCCGCACCGCCTGGCTGATTTGCATCATCGCCGCCATTGGCTTCGCCTTCGACATCTATGAGCTGCTCATGCTGCCGCTCATCATCAAGCCGGCGATGGCCGCGCTGAGCGCCCCGATCATTGAGGGGCTGGTGGCCGCCGGCGGCGACCGCGCGCAGATCGCGGCGACGTGGGCGCCCGGCGGCACCGAATATGTGAAATGGGCGCGCACACTCTTCTTCGTGCCCGCGCTGGCCGGTGGTGTTTTCGGTCTACTCGGCGGTTACCTCACCGATCTGCTTGGACGCCGACGCGTGCTGACGTTTTCGATTTTGCTCTACGCTTTCGCCGCCTGCGCGGCGGGGTTCGCCACCTCACTTCCCCAATTGTTG
>JBDSGI010000280.1:0-2956 GCA_039919035.1 Opitutaceae bacterium | reverse complement strand
ATTTTTCCCGCGCGCGAACGCGTCCTCGCCAACGGTATCTTTTACTCGGGCGCCGTCATCGCCACGCTCGTCGCGCCCAAGTTTGTCATCTACGTCGCCAGCCTGCATCACTGGCGCTGGGCGTTTTTCCTGACCGGCGGCCTCGGCTTGCTCTGGCTCGTGCCGTGGCTCCTCGTGTTTCGCGATGTGGAAAAGCATGCGCCGGAGTGGAACGCCGCCGCTGCGGCCGCCACCGCCGGTGGCGACAACGCGTCGTCCATCCTGCGCCGCCCGGCATTCTGGGGCGTCGTGCTCGTCGGCATGGGCATCATCCCGGGCCTCTACTTCATGACGCAGTGGCTCCCGAGCTACCTGACACAGGCGTGGAAAATCCCCTACAACCAAGCGCTCGGGGACCGCCTCGTGCTCATCTCGCTCTGCCAGGATCTCGGCATGTGGATTGGGGGCGCGACGGTAATGGCGCTGGCGCACCGCGGCTGGTCGCTGCTCGGCGCGCGCCGCCTCGTCATCGTCGCCGCCTATCTCTGCATGATGGCGATGCTCGGCCTGTCGAGCGCCCCGTCCATCAACGCGGCCGTCGCGATCCTCTGCCTCTATGTTTTCGGACTCGGCGCGTGGCTCGCGAACCAGCAGGCGTTCAAGCAGGATGTCGCGCGCGGTCGCGTCGCCACCGTCGTGGGCTTCGTCGGCTTCGCCGAGACGATGCTGAGCGCCTTCCTCGTCGATAAGATCGGCGCGATTTCGCAGCATACCGGCGGCTTCGGCGCGGTGTTCGTCGTGTTCGCGGCGCTCTTCACCTTCGCGCTCGCGATGGTCTTCGTTTTCATGCGCGAGCGCTGGCTGCCGCAAAGCTGAGTCCTTCCCATGACCCGGTTCATTCTCTGCCTCCTGCTCTCCGGCCGGGCCGCTCTCGTCGCCTCCGCCGCTTCACAATGGCGGGACGAGGAAATCGCCCTCGCCGCCGCCGAGTCGCCGTCGTTGCCAAGCTCACCGCCCCGGTCCGGGCCACGGTTCGGGTCAATGGCTTCTGGCTCGGCAACCGCGCGTGGCCGCGCACTTCACTCCCACACTCCCGGCATGTGAACCTATCCCATCACCGTCACGTCAGACCTCGCCGGACTCACCCGCAAGGGCGGCAGCAACAGTGCCGCCTGCGCCAAGCTCGATTTTCTCTCCCTGCGACCCTATTATTTTACCCTCGGACAGCCCACCCGCCGAGCGACGACGCTCTCTCTCGATTGATCGGATTTTTCACGCGCGGCGCCGTGCCCTAGTGGCGGATGAAACCGGCCAGCGATCTCGTTGCCAATGCACCGCGTGGTTACGCCGTCGCAGATTCGGGCGAGTGCCACGTGATCCATGCGGTGGCCGACAGAAATTTCCCGTGCCCCTCCCTCATTCCGATTCGGGGCAAATTCCGTTCTAGCTACCCACTTCCAAAGACTGGGTCGTGCGCAGCGTCGGGCTTCACCGACGCTTGGCCGGCGGACGAATTCCGTGGCACGCACAGGCAACGGCAAAGCTCCCCGGCGAATTTCTCGTTTCCTCGGCCGCAGAATACAGCACACGAATCTCTCGCTTGCCCGCGCCACGCGGCATCGTCACGTTCCGCGCCTAAGTTCATGGTCTTTCCTCACACTCCCGCCATTTTGGCGGCCCGCGATCTCAGCGGGCCGGAGCTTTTCTCCGCGCCGGCCGAGGCGCTCCTGCGCATCTACGCCTGGATGCACCTCGCCCGGATCACGGACAACCGCATCCTCGAACTTTTCCGGCAAGGGCTGATGAAGGGCACCGTCACCGGCGGCCAGGGCAACGAAGCCCTCATCGTCCCGCTCGCGCTCCTCGCCGACAAGGCGATCGACGTCACTTCGTTCACGCACCGCGATCTCGGCGGCCACCTGATCTGGGGCAACCACCTCTGCGTTCACCTTAACCAATATCTCGCCAACGCCCAGAGTCCGACCAAGGCCCGCGAGGGCAACGTCCACCGCGGCGATCCCGCGAACCGCTCCTATCCGATGATCAGTCATCTCGGCGCGATGCTCTCGCTCGTCGCGGGCGGGACCGACTCGCAGCGGCGAAAAGGCAAGCCGGCGGTGGGCTTCGCATTTTTCGGCGACGGCGGCTCCAGCACCGGTGACATCCACGAGACGATGAACCTCGCCTCGCTGCTATCGCTCCCGGTGATCTTCGTCATCGAGAACAACGGCTACGCCTACTCCACCCCGACGTCCGAGCAATTCGCGCCCGGCACAGAACTGTGGCGGCGCGCGGCCGGCTACGGCATCGAGGGGCTGGCGCTCGACTGCACCAGCGACGTCACCCACGTCGCCCGCAGCCTCGCCGCCGCCGTCGAAAAAACCCGCGCCACCTCCCGGCCGATGCTAATCGAGGCCCACGTGCTGCGGCTGCGCGGCCACGCCGCCTACGACACTTGCGATTACCTGAAGCCCGGCGAAAACGAGCGACTTCTCGCCCGCGATCCCATGCCCCCGGCCCGCGCGCAGGCCGTCGCCGCCGCCGGTGCGGAGCGCGTCGCGGCGGTCGAAGCCGAACTCAACGCCTTTCTCGAAGCCTGCGTGCAAGTGTCACTCGGCGTCGGGCGGCCAACCCCGGCGGGGATGGAGACCGATCTCTTCGCGCCACCAACCGAGCAGAAGCCATGGAGACCGGAGCCGACCGTTTCGGCTCAACTCAATTCCGCGCAAGCGATCAATTTGGGTCTGCGCAAAATCCTTACCGAGCGACCCGAGTCGCTCGTGATGGGGCAGGACATCGGCACCTACGGCGGCGCGTTCAAGGTCACCGACGGGCTGCTCGCGGATTTCACCCGCGCGCGCGTGCTCAACACCCCGCTCGCCGAGAGCGCCTGCACCGGCTACGCCATCGGCCTCGCGCTCAACGGCCACCGCCCGATCGAGGAATTTCAGTTCGCCGATTTCTCCACCGAGGCGCT
>JBDSGI010000279.1:0-2690 GCA_039919035.1 Opitutaceae bacterium | reverse complement strand
ATCGCGATGTCGGAGTCGTTGATCAGGTCGGCCGAGAAGAGCTGGCCGATGATCTGCACTTCATTGAGGAAACCCTCGGGGAAGAGCGGACGGCAGGGACGATCGCAGAGACGGGAGATGAGGATTTCGCGCTCGGAGGGACGGCCTTCGCGCTTGAAATAACCGCCGGGGAAGCGGCCGGCCGCGGCGTATTTGTCGCGGTAGTCGCAGGTGAGCGGGAAGAAATCCTGGCCGGGGCGCATGGTCTGCGCGGCGCAGGCGGTGACGAAGACGTTGGTCTCGCCGACGTTGACGTTGACGGCGCCGCCCGCGAGCTGGGCGATGGAACCGGTGGAGAACGTGAGCCCGAGGCCGGGCACGGTGATGGAATGTTTCTGTTGCATGATCTTTCTTTCGGACGATTCGGACGGATTGCGTGACGACGGATAAGGACGAACCGGCCAGCGCCACGCGGCTGGATTGGATTCGTGGGCCCGCGGGATGGCGGGACGGTGGCGCGCCTCGGGGGTGAGGCTACGCTACGGGTGGAACGATCTGGGGATTCCCAACCCGCTTCGGTCTGCTCGCGTGAGGCGCGAGAGATTTCCGTTTGGCGCCCGGTTCTGGAGAGAACCAAACGGAAATGTCCCGGCCGGATTCGAGGGTCGGAAACGACAACGGGCGACCCGCGGACGGGTCGCCCGTTAGACGAAAGCGTTACTTGCGGAGGTTCAGCTTCTGGAGCAGCTCGTTATACTTCGGAAGATTATGCTTCTTGAGATAATCGAGGAGCTTGCGACGGCGGGAAGCCATCTGCAGCAGCCCGCGGCGCGAGTGGAAGTCTTTCCGGTGCGTGCGCAGGTGCTCGGTCAAGTGATTGATGCGAGCGGTCAGGAGCGCGACTTGGACTTCGGACGAGCCGGTATCCTTCTCGTGGGTTTTGTATTCGGCGATGATGGTGGGCTTAACGACTGTGGTGGACATGGTTTTGTGGTTGGATTCACGACTGTAGGGAACCCGGTTGGGCTCCGTGCCGCCCGCCTCGCCCGATTGGTAGTCGGGGTGAGCCGGCGTCACCGTTCTCATCCAGCGGAGTGCCGGACCAGTGTGGTGGACACCCGCAACCGGCGGATATCCACTGACGCAAGGAGACAGACTCCGGAAACGCCGGTGGCCCCGCAAGCGCAAATTTTGGTCAGAAAATGAGGGGCGACGCGCGCGTGGCGTAGCACGGGTAGCCTGCCCGTGCTGGATCGGAAAACGCGGTCAGGCGGACCGCGCTACGCCCGGAACCCGCCGCTCACCCGGCCCGCAAGTTGATTGCTTTCACATGCCCGCAACCCGGCAGCTGGCGGATGCGGGTGGCGATTTCCTCGCGGTGATGGAAGAGCTCGTTCCGCACCACGGCATGGCTGGAAAGGACGTTGAGTAGGTTGCGCTCAATCATTGCCGGGTGGGAATAGGAGGCGTTGGCCGCGCCGACGATCGCGGGCCAGTGGGCGCGGATGGTGTGCTCGGGAGACTCGCGGCCAATCTGGTGCTGCTGGAGTAGTTTCTCCACGAGGTCAGCGAGCGGCTGGGTGGGGCGCTTCTTGGCCCGGCGTGGCTCATCGAACGGCACGCCGCGCAGGTCGCCGACGAGTTCCTCGGCGAGTTTGCTGAAGGTGTGGGGCTCGTCTTTTTTAGCCACGTGGGTCCATCCGATTTTCGGCTTCGTAGAGCCGGCTGTAGCGCACGAAGGAGCCAAACGCAGTCGCCCAAGCGATGTAGAAACCCGGATAGCCGTCGAGAAAGCCGAGCTTCAGCACGTAGGCGCGGAAGAGGCGCCAGCCGGGGCGAAGGAGCGCGAGCACCAGCGAGAATTTTTTGCCCTTTGCCTGCTGCTGGCGCACGAAGAGGTCGGCGAACGGATTGATTTTGGCGACATGACTCGCAAGGGTGGGAAACGAATAGTGGTGCAGGTCGCCGCGCAGCGTCGCGACCGGGCCGCGAGCCTCGATTTTTTCATGCACGAATTCATCGCCGCCCCAGCGTGCGCGATTGCGGTGAAACAGCCGCAGACTCAGGTCGGGATACCAGTCGCCGTGCGTAATCCAACGGTCGATGAACCAAACTTTGCGGGGGAAACGAGCGCCCGCAAAAGTCTCCAGTTCCGGACGTCGCAGGAATTCTTCGATGCTGGTCCGCAGCTCCGGTGAGACTTCCTCGTCGGCATCGAGCGATAGCACCCACGGCTGCGTTGCGAGATCGACGGCGGCGTTTTTGATGTCGCGGTAGCCGCGCCACGGCAAATGGTGCACGGTGGCGCCGGCGGCGCGGGAGATGGATTCGCTCGCATCGGTGGTGTCGTTGAGCAGGACGACGATTTCCGTCGCCCAGTCGTGCACGCTCGCGAGGCAGCGCGGGAGGTTTGCGGCCTCGTTCTTGGCGATGATTGCGACGGAAAGTGGGAGCGGATCGGCCACGATAGAGTCGGTGAACACTAAATCTTCCCGACGAGCGAGCGCGGGATTTGGTAGAGGTAGCCGCACGAGCGCCACGCCCGCACCAACGCCTGCTTGGCCGCGCCACCGCGAAAAACGACTCCGTTCACCAGCGCGACCAGCGCATAGCAGAGCGCCTTCGCGAGGTTGGCAAAAAAACGACCGAGCAAATACCCGCCCGCCCCCGGCTGGCCGGCGCGATCAATCACGCGTGACCGAGCGGAGTCG
>JBDSGI010000278.1:0-2785 GCA_039919035.1 Opitutaceae bacterium | reverse complement strand
CGAAGACACCGGTGGTGCCGGTCGCATGGTTGGGAGGGGCGATGGTCGCGGGGCAGATTGCGGTGCTCATCCTTGGTCGGGAGAAAACCGACCCGAAAGCGTGGGATTAATCGGGATTGAGAAAGCGGCCCCTTCGCGGCGACAGCTTTCATCTTCAGATATTCACGCGTTTCAACTTTGCGACGGTGTGGTCGCCCCCTCAGTCTTCAGCGATGCGTTCCCCCGCCGTCTCCCGCTGCAGATTTCTTTGTGCCTGCTTGTGCCTCGGCCTGGCGCTCGCCGCCGGGCTCCGCGCCGCCGATTATTTTCCACCGCGCGGCGAGTGGGCGAAAAAAACGTCTGCCGAGCTAGGATTGGATGCCGCGAAACTCGCCCGGGCCGTCGCCTTCGCGCAGGCGAATGAGAATTCCGGCTCCAAGGACCTTGCGGAGGATTTGAAAAACACCTTTGGCAAACGGGAGCCGCTGTTCCAGATCCTCGGTCCCACCCAGCCGCGCGCGGCGTTGAACGGTATAGTGATTCATCGCGGCTACGTCGTCGCCGAGTGGGGCGACACCGCGCGCACCGACATGACGTTCAGCGTGGCGAAAACTTTTCTCACCACCGTCACCGGGCTCGCTTGGCAGCGCGGCCTGATCCGCCGCCTCGACGACCGGGTGGGCGAATCGTTGCCCACCGCGAGACGCGAGGAGTTGTTTGGTTCCGAGCACAACGCGCCGATCACGTGGGATCATTTGCTGCGGCAAACGAGCGACTGGTCCGGCACGCTGTGGCGCATGCCCGATTGGGCGGACCGGCCGGTGGGGGCGACGCCCGAGGAGCACGCGAAGCGGCCGATGCACGCGCCGGGCACGTTTTTCAAATACAACGATGTTCGGATCAATCTGCTCGCGCTCTGCACGCTGCATGTGTGGCGGCGTCCGCTGCCCGAGGTGCTGCGCGAGGAAGTAATGGACCCGATCGGGGCGTCGAGCACGTGGCGCTGGACGGGCTACGACAATTCGTGGGTGGAAATCGACGGCCGGCTCGTGCAGTCGGTGAGCGGCGGCGGGCATTTCGGCGGCGGCATGTTCATCAACGCCTGGGATCTTGCGCGCTTTGGTTATCTTTTTTTGCGCGGCGGCAAATGGGCCGGCCGCGAAATCGTGACCGAAAAATGGATCGCGCTGGCGCGGACGCCGGGCGTGGCCAATCCGAATTACGGTTTCGCGAACTGGTATCTCAACCTTGACCGCAAAGCGCTGCCGGCCGCGCCGGCGTCGAGCGTGCGGTTTGTGGGCAACGGCCAGAACATCGTCTTTATCGACTGGGAACACGACCTCGTGGTGGTCGTCCGCTGGATCAAGAACGACGCGGCGCTCAACACGTTCCTTGGTCAGGTGATCGCCGCGCTGGGGCAACCGGCGCGCTGACGGGCGCGCTCAGCGCTTTTCGTCCGTATCGTCGCCGGAGTCGGCGCTGTCTTCCTCGTCCTCGACCGCCAAAGCGCTTTGCGCCTCGGCCAAAAGCCGGCCGGCTTCCTCGGCGCGATCATCGTCCACCTGCACGCGAATTACTCCGCCAAACGCATCGTCGAGCACGAAGGCCGCGATGCCGTTTTCGACGAGCAACGAGTGGAGCAACTCCGCCTCGGCGAGATTCGAGCAGGTAGTGACGGTGATCATGATGGGAAAGGTGTGCGGTGGTCGGGCACTTGGCGAGGCTGGTGACACGATTGCGGCGGGGTGGTTGCGCGGCGCGGGCTTGGATTGAGGAAAAAAATCATTTCCACTGCGGCACCCCATGAAACAGAAATTTCGCGTCGCCCTGTGTTTGTTCCTCGCCGCGCCGCTTCTGCTCGCACAACCGATGACGAAAAATGTCCTGCTCGTCACCATCGACGGCCTGCGCTGGCAGGAAGTGTTTGGCGGCGCCGAGGATGCACTCATCAACAAGGATCACGGCGGAGTGGCCGACAATGCGCAGGCCGCTTTGCGCGCGGAGTTCGGCGGCACGACCGCCGACGAGCGCCGCCGCAAGCTCATGCCTTTTTTCTGGTCGACGATTGCGACGCAAGGGCAGGTCTTCGGGAACCGCGCGCTCGGCAGCGCCGCGAGCGTGCTCAACGCCGAGCGTGTCTCCTATCCCGGTTACAACGAACTCCTCACCGGCGCCCCCGATCCGCTGATCACGGGGAACACGCCGATTCCGAATCGCAACGTGACCGTGCTGGAGTGGCTCCACGGCCGGCCGGGCTTTGCCGGGCGAGTCGCGGCCTCCGCCGCGTGGAACGTCTTCGTGCCAATCCTCAATATCGGTCGCAGCCGCCTGCCGCTCTTTGTCACGCTGCAGCAATCGGCGCCGGGCTCGGTTTCACCGCGGATCGCGGAGATCGAGCGTTGGATGGCCGACCTCCCGTCGATCACAGGCAGTGAGAGCTTTGATGCGTTTGCCTATCACGCGGCGGTCGATCTCATAGACACGCACCGGCCGCGCGTCTTCCTGCTCGCGCTCGGCGAACCCGACGAGTGGGCGCACGCGCGCCGCTACGATCGCTACCTCCAGTCGATTCAACGCAGCGATCGCTTCATCCGTCAGCTTTGGGAAAAACTTCAGGCGCTCCCACAATACCGCGGCACGACCTCAATCCTCCTCACGCCCGATCACGGGCGCGGCGTGCTGGGCGCCGACTGGACGAGCCACGGGAAAAAATTTCCGCGCTCCGACGAGACTTGGTTGGCCGCAATGGGGCCGGATACTCGCGCGCTCGGCGAGCGCCGCGACACCGCCGCCGTGCATCAGGCGC
>JBDSGI010000277.1:0-3995 GCA_039919035.1 Opitutaceae bacterium | reverse complement strand
GAATCGTCGGTTTGGTGGAAGGGATTGTGGTCATGATTGCAGATGAAAATTAGCAGCAACCCGTGCCCTCGCCCGCCAGTCGCGAGGACGGCACGCAGAGTTCTTTCGCGAGGCAGTCCGTGTGTTTGCCCCCGAGCTGGACGACGAGGCGGTCCGACTTAGTCACGACGGCCGTCACGAAAAACTGGACCACATTGCACGCCTCATACTCCAGCTCGACCGGCAAATCTTCGCCCCCCAACACCGGCCCGGCGTGCTCGAAGGCCTTCAGCAACTTTCCCGCCGTGATGCGGTGGTCCACATCATCGCCCACCCACGTCTGCAGCAGACACGTCACCGTGCGCCGCAACGTGCCACCACAGTCCACGAAATCTTTTTGCACTCGGCCCACCTCCGTCACGTGAAAATGCGCCTCGATCGCGTCGCCGTCCGGCCAGAGCACCGTGAGCGGCAACACCGGCGCCGCCGCCAATGCGGCGCGCAAGGCTGAGACGGTCATGGCTTGGGCCGGTGGCACGGGCGCGGCGCATCCCCAGCCACCGGTGATCGCGCCCGACTCATTGGATTTTTGGTTCATAAAATTTATCGCGAGCCGCCTGGGCGGCACCCGCAGGCAGTCCCGCGTTTTCCAACGCCCACGGCGACGGCGGCAGGCGCGCAACTGCGGTCGAGCTTCCCGAGTTTCGCCGTGTCGCGTTTTAGCACCGCATTTTCGCGCGCACAGTCCTGCAAGCAGGCAAGGTTCGCGTCCAATTCCGGCGAGCGATCCACCACGTCTGGCAGGGCGTAGATGACCCAATTCCCCTCGCGCCGCGCCGTCACGAGTCCGCGCGTGCGCAGGTAGCCAAGATGCTTGGAGATTTTGACCTGCGGCTCACCCAGGACCTCCTGAAAGTGACACACGCACAGCGGTCCCTCCGCCAGCACGTTCAACAGGCGCAGCCGGGTCAGGTCGCACAGGCATTCGTAAATTCGCAGCAGCTCCATGCCCGGAATCTACATTCCTTTATGAGAATATGGTCAATGCCTGACTCGACTCGGCTGCCAAATGTAACCGACGACCTCCACCCCGGCGCCACGCCGCGTTTAACAACGGCATGACGCCAGATTTAGCAGGAGGTCGACGCCGGTCAGACCACGTCGAAGCGATCCGCATTCATCACTTTGCTCCACGCCGACACGAAGTCGTGCACGAACTTCGCCTGCGCGTCGCTGGAGCCGTAGACTTCGGCGAGGGCGCGCAGTTGGGAGTTTGAGCCGAACACGAGGTCGACGCGGGTGGCGGTCCATTTTACATCGCCCGTGGCGCGATCGCGGATCTCGAACAGATCCTCGGTGGGCGAGGTCGCTTTCGCCACGTTGGCCATGTCGAGCAGGTTGACGAAGAAGTCGTTGGTGAGCGTCTCCGGCCGGTGGGTGAAGACACCATGCTGGGACTTGCCGTGGCTGGCGTTCAAGACGCGCAGGCCGCCGACGAGCACCGTCATCTCCGGCGCGGTCAGCGTGAGCAACTGGGCCTTGTCCACCAGCAGCTGTTCCGCCGGGAGGGTATAGTTCGTCTTGAGGTAGTTGCGGAATCCGTCGGCGACCGGCTCGAGTGCGGAGAATGCTTCCTCATCCGTCTGGGCCTGCGAGGCGTCAGTGCGGCCCGGCGTGAAGGGAACCTCCACGTTATGCCCGGCGCGGTGCGCGGCCTGTTCGACCGCAGCGCAACCGCCGAGGACGATCAAGTCGGCCAGCGACACTTTTTTGCCGCCGGACTGCGCCACGTTGAACTCGGTTTGGACGCCCTCGAGGGATTTGAGCACCTTGCTCAAGCGGGCGGGTTGGTTTGCGTCCCAATCCTTCTGCGGCGCGAGGCGAATGCGCGCGCCATTTGCGCCGCCGCGTTTGTCGGAGCCGCGGTAGGTCGAGGCCGAGGCCCACGCGGTCGAGACGAGCTCCGCGATCGAGAGACCGGCGGCGAGGATCTTGCCCTTGAGCGCGGCGATATCGGTGGAGTTGACCAGCGGGTGATCGAGCTTGGGAGTCGGGTCCTGCCAGATCAGTTCCTCCGCCGGAACTTCGGCGCCGAGGTAGCGCACCTTCGGGCCCATATCGCGGTGGGTGAGCTTGAACCACGCGCGGGCGAAGGCGTCGGCGAACTGATCCGGGTTTGCGAAAAAACGACGGGAAATCTTTTCGTATGCCGGGTCGACCCGCAGGGCGATGTCCGTGGTGAGCATCGTCGCACGGTGTTTTTTCGCCGGATCAAAGGCATCCGGCACCGTGGGAGTATCGGTTTTGGCCTGCCACTGGTGCGCGCCCGCCGGGCTCTTCACCAGTTCCCATTCGTAGCCGAACAAGTTTTCAAAAAAGTTGTTGCTCCATTGGGTCGGCGTCGTCGTCCAGATGACCTCGATGCCGCTGGTGATGGCATGGGTGCCCGTGCCGCTGCCAAAGCCGCTCGCCCAGCCGAGGCCTTGCTCGGCGAGACCGCTGGCCTCGGGTTCGCGCCCAACGTGCGACTCCGGACCCGCGCCGTGGGTTTTGCCGAAGGAGTGGCCGCCCGCGATCAGCGCGACCGTCTCCTCGTCGTTCATCGCCATCCGCTTGAAGGTCTCGCGAATGTCCCGCGCCGAGGCGAGCGGGTCGGGATTTCCATTCGGCCCCTGCGGATTCACGTAGATGAGTCCCATCTGCACGGCGGCGAGGGGCTTCTCGAGGTCGCGATCACCGGAGTAGCGCTTGTCGCCGAGCCACGTGTCTTCGGCGCCCCAGTAAACGTCTTCCTCCGGCTCCCACACATCAGCGCGACCGCCACCAAAGCCGAAGGTTTTGAAACCCATCGACTCGAGCGCGCAGTTGCCCGTGAGCACCATCAGGTCGGCCCAGGAGATTTGCCGGCCGTATTTCTGCTTGATCGGCCAGAGCAGCCGGCGGGCCTTGTCCAGGTTGACGTTGTCCGGCCAACTGTTGAGGGGCGCGAATCGCTGCTGGCCGCCCCCGGCACCGCCACGTCCGTCGCCGGTGCGGTAGGTGCCCGCGCTGTGCCAAGCCATGCGAATAAAGAACGGCCCGTAGTGCCCGAAATCGGCCGGCCACCACTCCTGCGAATCCGTCATCAGCGCGTAGAGTTCCTTCTTCACGGCCGGCAGGTCGAGTTTCTTGAACTCCTCGGCATAGTCGAAATCTCCCCCCATGGGATCCGACAGATCGGAGTTCTGGTGCAGCATTTTTAGATTTAGCTGATTCGGCCACCAGTCGCGGTTGGACCGGGCGCCGGCGGCCGCAGTCGGGGTCGCGGGCCTGGCGGCGCTGCCATGCAGGTGGGGGAACGGACATTTTCCGCCGCTCGTTTCAGGATTGGATGTTTCCATGGGGCTCTCCGATGAATGCTGCGATTTGAGTTAAAGATTGCGCCTTACTGACAACGATTTTTTGGGGTGGTTGGTCGTAGCTGGCGACCATCAACTCAGGTTATCCGCCGCCGGATCGAGAAATTGAATGCGATTATAGCGGCTATCTGGAAATCTCATGGATCGACCGGGCTCCGGCGGGCAAAGCCGGTGGCTGCGCCCACGCGCCTTGGTGAGCGCAGGGCCCCAAGGGACCATCGGCCGCCGCGCTGGGGACCGAGCGGGCCGGTTCAGCGCCGCACGCCGCGGTGCAGCCGGCTGACTGGTTTCACTGCTGCGGCAGCGGTTTCGGCGAGGGCTTTTTCGTCGAACAGCGCGGAGTAGATATAAGGGAAGCCTTCGATCTTCTTCCGCTCCACGCCGACGCCCATGTAGCGCTCGATCGAGCGGGCGTCGCGGACGTCCTCTTCGGTCACGAGGGTGAAGGCGTCGCCCGTGTTCTGCGCGCGGCCGGTGCGGCCGATGCGATGCACGTAGTCCTCGGCGTTTTCCGGCACGTCGTAATTGATCACGTGGGAGACGCCGGCGATATCGAGGCCGCGGGCCGCAATATCGGTCGCGACAAGCACCTCGTATTTGCCACTCTTGAAGCCCTGC
>JBDSGI010000276.1:0-7313 GCA_039919035.1 Opitutaceae bacterium | reverse complement strand
TGGATGTCGATGTGCGACGCCGGCATGAAGGCATCGACGCCGATCGAGATGATCAGGCCGCCCTTGACCTTGGCCTTCACGCGGCCAGCAGCCACGGAGCCTTCGGGAAACTTAGTGAGGATGTTATCCCAGTTTTTCTTCTGCTCGGCCTTGTCGAACGAGAGAAGCGGGGCGCCAAACTTATCCTCCAGCTTTTCGACCAACACCTCGATGGTGGAGCCGATCTGGAGTTCGCCGATGTCGAGGAACTCGTTGGCGGGAATGACGCCTTCGGATTTGCCGCCGATATCGACGACAACGTCGTTCTGGCGAATTTCGGTGATAACACCGGGGACAATCGCGCCTTCCTTCAACTTGTCGAAGGATGACTGCGCGAGCAGGTCTTGCATTACTGAACTCATATGCGGAATACGCCGGCCGTGCGCCCGCTCCAGCGGCGCCCGTCCGACGGGTCGGCCCCGCCTTTTGAGCGGAGCCGGATTGGTTGATGGTTGAACTGACGAGACAGGCTGGCGGGAGCTCGCGGCATTACGCCAACCCGACCGACTAACCGCCGCGAACGGTCAGACTCCCGACCCGCTGGGCGGGCAGCAAGCCCGAAATCGGGCTCAACGCTGGAGCTGGCAAGTCTTCAGGGGCGCGGGCGTTCGGTGGCTGATGGCGTTCCCAGCACGCGCCCAATCCTCTGGAAAAACACCTCATACTGCGGCGTATCGCGCAGGGGCGTCTCGGTGGCCTGACCGGCCCGATTCGAGGAGTCGCTCTCGATGATCTCACCCAGTCTGACCGCGACCTCGGTGCCTAGGCCATCGAGCGTGGCCTTCAACTTCACCTTCATCGAGATCTGCCGGGCACTGCCGTGGGTCTCGCCCGCGCGCACACTGCCAATACCCTCGAACTCTCCTTGGGCCGGCCCGCCTCGCACAAAGCGGTATCCCATTTCGGTTGCCGCTGCGCGCACCGCGTCATAGGTGGCGCGCGGAGTGGCTGCGAAGGCCTGCACCTTGGCTTCGTCTCGCGCGGTCATCCGATCGCGCACCGCGCCGGTAGCGTCGGAAAGCGATTCGCATCCCGCCAACGCCAACACGCCCACCACCAAGAAAAACAATTTCAGCTGCATCGTCGGAGGACTGCCGACACGAGCTGCGGGCAGCAAGTGCCATTCGAATCACGCGAGCGGGCGACAGACCAAATCGCGCATTGGCTCTCGTGACACCGCCGCCACTCATCCATCGAAGAGGCACGATCTCTTTGCAACGGCTTGTGTTTGGCTTCCGTGCCGCTAGGTTTCGCGGCCATGCTTTCCGACCGGCCCTATCTGCGGGACGACTATCCTCGGGAAAAAACGTCGGCTCTGATCTGGCTGCTGTCGGCGATCGTGGCTGGGTCCGCCCTCCAAATGATTCTGGGCGCCGAGTGGTTCCGCGGCGCCGACCGTCGCGTGGTCGAAACCTTCGGGCTATCCATCAGCGCACTCAAGCAGGGCCACCTCTGGACGCTGCTGACGTATTCCTTCCTGCATAGCACGGGTTTCATTTTCCACGTCATCGTGAACGGCCTCGCCCTCTTTTTCCTCGGCCGCGAACTCGCTCCCATTCTCGGCACCAAACGCTTCCTGGGGCTGTATGCCGCCGCCATCCTGATGGGGGCGCTAGCGTGGGCCGGGGTCCATTGGAACGACAGTTCGTCTCCGCTGATCGGAGCGACCGCCGGAGTGATGGCGTTGCTGGCGGTGTTCAGCTGTTTTTTCCCCAACGAGCGAGTTAGCTTCCTGCTGTTTTTCGCGTTTCCGGTGACCTTGAAACCGAAGCATGTCCTCTGGACCGTGGCCACGCTGGAGGGCTTGGGTCTCACCCTTTGCGAAATCCCCGCCGTGCCACTGCCGTTCGACCTTGCGCTGGCGTGCTCGGCGCACTTGGGCGGGTTGGCGGTTGGGTTGCTCTATCATCGGTTCGTCCACCACGCGCGCTGGTTTAACCCCGATGATCGCGCGCCGGCCGAGCCGGTTCGCCAAGCGGTCCTCGCCCATCACGCCGCCCAGTCGGCGGCCACCGAGGAATTCGTCCCGACCGCTCCGCCAAAGTCGCGGGATGATATCCGCGCCGAAGTCGATCGCATCCTCGACAAGATCAACAGCGAGGGGATGACGGCGCTTTCGGCCGAAGAGAAGCGCGTGCTCGCCGAAGCCAAATCTTTCCTCGGCCGTCCTTAAGTCCGACTCGCCATACTTTCCTCCGAAACATTTCCCCTCCGCCCTTCTCTAACCACGCCATGATTCGCGCCACCGGTTTTTTCCGCTCCTTCCTTTTCCGCCTCGCCGCCACGCTGGCCATCGCCACCGGGGCGGTCGCCGCCGACCGGAAACTCTTCAAGACCTCCGACATCCTCGCCACCGAGGCCAATGCCCTGACCAAGCTTCTCGACGAACTCCACTATAACCACGACGCCGTCCGTAGTTCCGACTACGCCAGTGTCATCCCCGACTACATGGAGTCCTTAGACGGCCAGAAGCTGTTCTTCCTGGGTTCGGATCGCGCCAAATTCGACGAGCAATACGCAAAAAACATCTACTACAACACCGCCTTCCTCGGCAACATCGACGCCGCCTACGACATTTTCTACGTTTACCAGACCCGCGTCGAGGAACGCGTCGCCTGGCTACTTGAGCAGTTGAAGAAGGATTTCGATTTCACCACCAGCGAAACCTACCGGCGCGACCGCACCAAGTCCGAGTGGCCGGCCACCGCCACCACCGCCGACGAACTCTGGCAGAAGCGGCTGAAGTTCGAGCTCGTGGAAGAAATGCTAAACAAAAAGACCGTCGTCGAAGCCAAGGAAAAGGTCCGCAAACGCTATGAGCGGATGCTGAAGAATCTCGGCGAACTCGAGGGTAACGAGCTCGCCGAACTCTATCTCACCACCATCGCCAAGCTTTACGATCCCCATTCCACCTATTTCTCCTCATCGACGTTCGAAAACTTCGGCATCCAGATGAAGCTGAAGCTGGTCGGCATCGGCGCCCTGCTCGGCCTCGAAGATGATATCTGCGTCGTCAAAGAAATCATCCCCGGCGGTCCCGCCGATCTCGGGCGCCAACTCAAGCCCAACGACAAAATCATCTCTGTCGGCGAAAAAGGCGGCGAGGCCCTCGAGATTTTCGGCATGAAAATCCAGAAGATCGTCGACAAGATTCGCGGCCCGAAGGGCACCGAGGTTCACCTCACCGTTCAGCCCGGCGACGCCACCGACACCTCGGTCCGCAAAGAAATCGTGATCGTGCGCGATACAGTAAAGTTGAACTCCGCGCGCGCGCGCGCCGCCGTTTTCGATGTTCCGGTCGAGGGCACGGAAAACAAGATGCAGACCCTCGGCGTCATCACCCTGCCGGCTTTTTACAGCGAGGGCGACGATGGCGACACTGACTCCGAGCGCAGTTCCGCCTCCAAGGATGTCGCCCGCCTCATCGAGCAACTCAAGCAGCGGGGCATCCAAGGCCTCGTCCTTGATCTCCGGCGCAATGGCGGCGGCTACCTCGCCGAGGCGATCGAGTTGACGGGACTTTTCATCCAAAAAGGGCCCGTCGTGCAGGTGAAAAACTTCAACGGCGACATTCAGGTCGATGGCGACAAGGATTCCCGTATCGCTTATTCGGGTCCGCTTGCCGTCCTCGTCGATCGCTTCAGCGCCTCTGCCTCCGAGATTGTGGCCGGAGCGCTCCAAAATTATGGCCGAGGCATCGTCATCGGCGACAGCTCGACCCACGGCAAGGGCACCGTGCAGCAGGTCGTGGAAATGAAGCAGCTCTCCCGCGCGCTCGCCCTCACCCCGCAAAAAACCGGGGCGGCCAAGTTCACCATCCAAAAATATTATCTACCGAGCGGCGCTTCGACCCAACTCAAGGGCGTCATCCCCGACATCACGCTGCCCTCCATTGAGGATTACATCCCGATGATCGGCGAATCCGACCTGCCGCGGGCGCTCGTCTGGGACCGCATTCAAACGAGCAAATTCGACGGCGCACCGCTTGACCAGAAAGTTGTCCAGCCGCTGCGGGAAGCCAGCCTCGCCCGGCAGTCGAAACTAGAGGAGTTCACCTACCTGCGAAAAGTCGTGGATGCGTTCAAGAACCGTCAGGAGCAAAAACTCATCTCGGTAAACCTTGAGGAGCGTCAGGTGCAAAAGGCCAGCGACGACAAATTCCGCAAGGAAATGAAGGCCGAAAAAGACCGCCTCGCCAAGCACGACTACGCCTTCAAGCCGATTTATCTCGGCCCGCCGCCCGTTCCGAAGATCAAGGCGCCAAAAAAGGAGGGAGACGATGAAGAGGATGCCGACGACGAGGAGGAGAACGAAACCTACGTGAAGATGGATGTGCATCTGCGCGAGACCCTCCGCGTGCTCGGCGATGCCATCGCGCTTGGTCGGAACCACGAACTTTGGGCCAGCACCCATGCCCCTCTCACCGTCAAGGGCGGCTGATCCCGGCTAACGATACGCGAAGACGAAGCGATCGCGGCCGCTCAGATCCTGAACCGACTCCGTGCGGGAAAAGCCCGCCGCCACCGCAAGCTGTCGCAGGCGCGCGTGCTGCGCAATGCCGGTTTCCAACGCGAGCAGGCCGCCCGCGGTCAAAAACCGCGGCGACTCGCGAACAATCCGCGCGAGATCGGCGAGACCGTCATCCGCCGCCGTCAGCGCCGCCACTGGTTCGAAGCCCTGCACTTCCGGCGGGGTCTGTGCCGTCTCCTCCGCCGTGAGGTAGGGCGGGTTTGAAACAATCAGGTCGAACGGCTGGACCGGCACCCCCACAAACCAATCGGACGCCACGAACGAAACGCTGTCCGCCAATCCCGTCGCCGCCGCATTTTCCCGCGCCAGCGCCAGCGCTTCCTCGCTGCGCTCCACTGCCGTCACCGCCGCAGCGGGAAATAGCCGCGCCAAGGCCAGCGCGATCGCGCCGGAACCCGTCCCGAGATCCAGAATCTTCGTCGGCGCGAGCGCCGCTCCCCGCTGCGCGACCAACTCGACCAGCATTTCGGTTTCGGGCCGCGGGATGAGCGCGCGCGGATCCACCTTGAGCTTTAGACCGTGAAACTCGATTTCGCCGATGATGTATTGCAGCGGCTCGCGCTGCGCCCGCCGACGCACGAGCGGCCGAATTTTTTCCAGCTCCGCCTCCGCCAACGGCCGCTCAAACTCCAGGTAGAGCTGCATCCTTTTCAAACCGAGCGCATGTCCGATCAGCAGTTCCGCGTTCAGCCGCGCCGACTCGATTCCCTTCGCGGAGAAAAATTCCGTCGTCCGCTTGATGATCTCAAGGACGGTGAGCATCTCAGTCGTCGTCACTCGTTGCCATGCGCCGCGGCGCGAAATCGTGCCCGGTCAACGCCGCGAGCTTTTCCTCGTAGTCGGCCTTCTGGAGCGCGGTGATAATTTGATCGATGTCGCCCTCCAACACCTGCGGCAGGTTGTAGAGCGTCAGGCCGATGCGGTGCTCGGTCACCCGATTCTGCAAATAGTGGTAGGTCCGGATGCGCTCGCTGCGATCGCCGGAACCGATCTGACTGCGACGGGCGGCAGCGTATTTGGCGCGCTCCTCGTCCTCGCGGTGCTGAAGCAGGCGCGAACGCAGCACGGCCATCGCACTCGCCTTGTTCTTCTGCTGGGAACGGCCGTCGGCGCAATAGACGATCATGCCGGTCGGCTGGTGGATGATGCGCACGGCGGAATCGGTGGTGTTGACCCCCTGCCCGCCCGGCCCGCTCGCGCGTTGCACCGTGATCTCCAGATCCTGCGGATCAATCTGCACGTCCACTTCCTCGGCTTCAGGCAGCACCGCGACAGTCACCGTCGAGGTGTGCACGCGACCGCTCGCCTCGGTCACCGGGACGCGCTTCACCCGGTGCACGCCGCTTTCGAACTTCAGCTGTTTGTAGACATCGGTGCCCGTGATGAGAAAAACGATTTCCTTGAAGCCCCCGCGTTCGGAGCCGCTGCTGCTCATCGGCTGGATTTCCCAGCCTCGGCGGGCGGCGTATTTCGAGTAAACCCGGAAAATATCCGCGGCAAAGAGCGTGGCTTCGTCGCCGCCGGTGCCGGCGCGGATTTCCATCACGGTGTTGCGCGAGTCGGTCGGGTTCGGCGGGATCATCGCCAGCAGCACGGCTTGGCGCAGCGCGGCGCGGCGGCTTTCCAACTCGGGGAGTTCCGCCGCCGCGAGCTCGCGCAGATCGGCGTCGGCGTTCGGATCGCGTTCCATGGTGCGGGCCTCTGCCAGTTCGCGCTCGATGCGGTCGTGCGCGCGGTGGTCGTCGATCAGTTGCGTAATTTTTTGGTGCTCGCGCGTCACATCGGCCGCGCGACGCGGATTGCCGTAGAAGGCGGGCTCCGCCATCTGCGCCGCGAGTTCATCGAGGCGGCGTTCAAAGGGTGCGAGAGAGGGAAGTTCGTCCATGGGAAGCGGGGCGCGTGGGCGATTTGCGAATTGCGCGCACCGCCGGTTGCGCTACGCAAGGCAGCACACACTACACCGGGCGGCCCGCCCGGTGCTTTCGATCCGATATGGCCACGACACTCTTCACTCAAAACACCATCGCGTGCATCTGGGACTTCGACAAGACGTTAATCCCGGATTACATGCAGTCGCCCCTCTTTCGCCGCTACGGGGTCGACGAGGCGACGTTCTGGGAGGAGACCAACAAACTCGCAGAGCACTATCGCAAGCGCGGCTACCATCTCTCGCCGGAAATCGCCTACCTCAATCACCTGCTCACCTACGTGCTCGCCGGCCCGATGCACGGCGTGAACAACGCGATCCTCAAGGAGTGCGGCCGCGACATTAAGTTCTACCCCGGCCTGCCCGATTTCTTCGATCGCGCGAAGGCCTTTGCCCACGACAAGCCGGAATATGTGAAGCATGACATTTCCATCGAGCACTACGTCGTCAGCACCGGCATTGCCCCAATGGTGCGCGGCAGCGCCATCGCCCCGCACGTGGACGGCATCTGGGCCTGCGAGTTCGTCGAGAATCCCCTCCAGCCCGGCTTCCTTCGGCAGAAAGAACTCTCCATCGATGCCACCTCCGAGATCGCCCAAATCGGCATGGTGATCGACAACACGACGAAGACGCGCGCCATCTTCGAAATCAACAAGGGCACGAATCGCAACGCCGCCATCGACGTGAACTCCAAGATGGCCGCCGAGGATCGGCGCATCCCGATTCAAAACATGATCTACATCGCGGACGGCCCGAGCGATGTGCCGAGTTTCTCCGTGGTGAAAAAAGGCGGCGGCCGCACCTACGCGGTCTACAA
>JBDSGI010000275.1:0-4698 GCA_039919035.1 Opitutaceae bacterium | reverse complement strand
AACTTGCCGTCAACCGCGCCCGCCTCTCCGGTATGCCCGCCATCTTCTGGCTCGACGCGACCCGCGCCCACGACGCCCAGCTCATCACGAAGGTGAAAACCTACCTCGCGAAGCACGACACCGCCGGCCTCGACATTAAGATCCTCGCGCCCGCCGCCGCGTGCGAAGCCACGCTCGTCCGCCTCAAGGCCGGGCAGGACACGATTAGCGTCACCGGCAACGTCCTCCGCGACTACCTCACCGACCTCTTCCCCATCCTCGAAGTCGGCACCAGTGCGAAGATGCTCTCGATCGTCCCGCTGATGAATGGCGGCGGCCTCTTCGAAACCGGCGCCGGCGGCTCCGCGCCGAAACACGTGCAGCAATTCACCGAGGAAAACTTCCTCCGCTGGGACAGCCTCGGCGAATTCTTCGCGCTCGCCGCCAGCTTCGAACACCTCGGCATCACGCAAAACCACGCGAAAGCCAAAGTCCTCGCCGAGACCCTCGACGAAGCCAACGGCAAGTTCCTGGAGAACGACAAGTCCCCCGCCCGCAAAGTCGGCGCCGGCGTGGACGTCCGCGGCAGCCATTTCTACCTTGCCCTCTACTGGGCCCAAGCCCTCGCCGCTCAGACGAAAGACTCTCAGCTCTCAGCCCTCTTCGTCCCCATCGCCGAGAAACTCACCGCCAGCGAAAAACAAATCGTCGCCGAAATGATCGCCGTCCAAGGCAAGCCCGCCGACATCGGCGGCTACTACCAGCCCGACGACGCAAAGGCGGCCGCCGCGCTGCGCCCCAGCAAGACGCTCAACGACATTCTGGCGATGGTCTGAGCGGTCGTGTCTTCGTAGGGCGTCAGTCTTGCTGACGCCGTCTTTCGAAATACCCCGGAGCAGCGTCTGCCAGACAGCCGCCCGACGCGAGCCCGCGCTTGACTCGGTTCCCATTTTGGGAACCTTGCTCTGACAGACATGCGCGTCATCTCGCGGAAGACTCTGCAGGATTTCTGGGAGAAGCACGCCGACTCCGAGCAGCCGCTCAAAGCCTGGTTTCACGAAACGAAGCACGCCGACTGGAAATCTTTTACCGACATCAAAGCCCGCTATCGCTCCGCCGACCTCCTTCCGGGAAATCGCGTGGTCTTCAACATCAAGGGCAACACCTACCGCCTCATCGTCCACGTTCACTTCAACACCCGTATCGTCTTCATCCGCTTCATCGGAACCCACGCCGCCTACGACAAGATCGAGGCCACGACCATTTAGCCCCTCGCCTGCCATGAAACCCAAAGTCCTCAAGACCGACCGTGACCACCAAGCCGCCCTCGCCTACGTCGAACGGCTGATGGCCGCGCCCGCACCCGACGATGCCGAGTTGGAACTGTGGTCGCTGTTGGTCGAGAAATACGAGGAGGAGCGTTTTCCCATCACCACACCCGATCCCATCGAGGCTATCCGCTTTCGCATGGAGCAGGCCGGCTTGGACTCCAGCGACCTGCACCCCTACCTCCAGAGCAAGAGCAAGGTTTCGGAGGTGATGAACGGAAAACGTGCGCTCAGCCTCAGCATGATCCGGGCACTCCATCGCGGCCTGAAAATTCCCGCCGAGGTTCTCGTGCAAGAGCCCGCCGCACCCTACGGCAGTCTAAAGACGAAAAAGAAAGCGCCGACGCCCAAACAACTACAAACCGCGCGGACGATTCACGCCGAGAGAAAATACGGTCGCTGACGAACGTTCGCCGACTTTGGGCCATGTGCCGACACTCAATATGAAAGCAGCCGATTTCAAAAATCTCCTCCAGGGCGTCCGCGAAGCGGGTTCCTTTCTTCGCGGTAACAAGCGTGCCGCGGCACGAGTCGATTCGATTGTCGCAAAGAAAATGACTACTTGGTCGGCCTACGCTCGTGCTCGGCGCGCCAACTTGAAAACGCTTTTCCCGGACGGGCCGATCCTGACCGCTGCACAATCGCGCAAACTCGACCGCTTCCTCGCCGACGATCCCCATGCCCATCCAGACCAATCTCGCGATTGAGACGGCGTTCTTCCATGTGCCAATCCCGGCCACGAGGACGCACGTGCGCCGGCTCAATGCTATCTGGCAACGCCACCCACAGCGCAACGGACGCATCGTCGCCCACTACGTTTCGCGCAGCGTGATTCTCAAAGTGGTCAAGCCGGTCGTGCTGCTCGCTGTCGCCGATCAATATTGGCGTGAACTCGGCCGGCTCATCAAACGGGCCGGCGAACCGTGGTGGGATATTTGCGCCATCGTCACCGATTCCGAGCCGCAGGAAAAGAAGCCGCACGCTCATGCCCTCTCCTTGTATCGCATCACGGCGAAAGGCGAGATGCACTACCTCCACAGCGACACGCCCGAGGCACTCTGGCCCGAGCAATACCCAGCGCCGCGCAAACGCGCGGCCCGCGGCAAAGCCAAAGTGCCGCTGCGCAAGAAATGGAAATTCTCCCCCGACCTCTTCGGAATTGTCGACGGGCCCAGCGATCTCTCCACGCGAAAAGTCGGCGTGCTCAGGAGCGCGCCAAAGCGTCAGGCGTGAATCGTTTGTTGTGCAGCAGAAGCAGCCGAAAGGGGGCAAACGTGGGCTTCCCCTTCGCACTCCTCCGCGTGAGCATCACCAGCCGCACACCGGCGGCCGACTACGACGCGCGTTTCGTGAAGACGACATGCGTCGCGTGCGGCGCCGGCCCATGCTCGGTGCATAGATAACCGAGCGCGGGCAGGTCGAGACCGGCAAACCGATTTTCTCCCGAACCGAAGAGCCCCGGTGAGACGGCCAGGTGCAGCTCGTCGATGAGGCCGGCCTGCAAGTATTGGCGTCGGTCACGAAGTGAAACGTCGTGCCGCCCGCCATCTCGATCGCGGCGCGCGGATGATGGGTGAGGATAAACACCGGCACGTGATAGGGAGGATTGTCGCCCCACCACCCTTTCCATTGGTCGTCGGTCCAGGCACCGCGGATCGGGCCAAACATATTACGGCCCAGAATCCACGCGCCGAGTCCCGCCATACCGCGCGCCGCAAAATTCTCGTCGACGCCCGTCGTGCCGTCCGTGCCTCCTCCGACCTGGCGTTGAAACGTGCGCGTCGGGAAAAACCATTCGGGCAGCGCCATGCCGCCCACGCCGAGCGGATTCGAGAGATCCTGCTGCGGGCCGGCGCCGTAACCGTCGAGGGAAACGGAGAAGCAATTGACGCGAAGTCTGGATCGTGAGGATTGGGTGCTCATGAGATCGGAAATTGAGTGGTCGAATAATCGCGGCCGCTGACAATCCTTAAACGAACGGTCGCGCGCGATGCGGACTCGCGCGCAAAAAAACGGAAGCGGAAGGGATCGGGTCTAATTCTTAATGTCCGAAACCGACAAGACACGGGGCCACAGAGAGCACAGAGCCGAGCCACAGAGGCCACGGAGAAAACAAGCCGATTGGCTCGGTGTGCTCTGTGTCGGAGCTCTATGCACTCTGTGTGACAAAACCACTGCCCGGAATTTGGTGAAGCCGCTGCCGCTACCCCGGCGGGCTACTTTTCCAGCTTCTCAGCCTGCTTTGGTCGCTTTTCAAATCTGAAACTATCCGTTTCCGGTTTGGGTGGTTGGCTATACTTCTTTTGAGGTTGAACGTTCTGGGGCTCGGAGCGAATCAGCCCTTTATCCTGAACCTTCCGGAGTTCGTAGCGAGTCCCGACGGCGGCTTCAAAGCTCTTCGGCGTCTCTTCGGCCTCGTCACTGATCGTGGCCAGGGTCAATGCCTCGTCCTCAAGCTTGAAGAAGGCTCGGACAACCCGGCCGATGTCAACCGGCTGTGAGGGTGAACGACCTGTGAGGGTAGCGTGCAACTGCTTTGGGTCTTTGCCTGCAGGCAGGGTCACGGTCGTCTCAAACCAAAAGTTCCTGTCCCGGTAAAAGTGGAGTGCATTGCCGGTGATCGTGACGGTGACTTTTTTTTGCAATTTATCGCCCACCAGGACTCCCTCCCATGCTCCTTGGAGAAGTGGCAGTGCAGCGCATTTGGCGTTGGCGGGGAGTGGCTCGCCTGCGTGAGCGATGAAAGAGGCGACGAGGCAAACCACGGTGATGATAGGTCGAAATAGTTTCATGGCTGCAAATGTCAGGTGGCTCACTGAAGGACGGACGCGAGAGACTCGGCCACCTCCACTCTTCCGACGAATCGGAAAAACTCGCGGAGTGGAGCGTCTCGCCGGACGCGGGTCAATCCTCCGCCGGCGGAGGTAGGTCGGACAGCCAAATGAGCGCAGGCAGCCTAGGGCGAAAAATCTCATCACCGTTGTCCGGACGCGACGCCTTGGTTCGTTGAGCGGGAGCCAGCCCACACCTCACTCCACGCACCTCATCCCTAGCCGTGGCGGAGTGGCGAGTGAAGCCGGATGGGGTTCATCAGCTAGCGCCAGAAATGCCAGCTCGCGCCCCCGCGCCGGTCTCAGGTTCCGCGTGAACCAAGCACTAAATTCTCGGTCAATGGCGGGACGGTCTCTCCACCTTCAACCCGCATTCATCATGAAAAAAAGCCATTCGATTACCCGCAAAGAAATGATCCGCCTCCTGAACGAAGATCTTGCGCGGGAATATCAGGCCATCATCGCCTACATTGTTTACAGCCAGACGATGAAAGGAGCGAAATATCAGCACATCGCAGGCGAGCTGAAGAAACACGCCGGTGAGGAGTTGGACCATGCCC
>JBDSGI010000274.1:0-2685 GCA_039919035.1 Opitutaceae bacterium | reverse complement strand
CGCCCTCCTCGTGACGCTCGTCACGTGGCGAAAGCTCAACGGCTTCATCGCGCTCCTGCTCGCCGCAATGCTTGTCGGTCTCGGCGCCGGCATGGCTCCGCTCGCCGCGCTCAAGGCATTTCAAGACGGCGTCGGCGCCACCCTCGGCGGCATCGCCGCCGTGATCGCTCTCGGCGCGATGCTCGGTAAACTCCTCGCCGAATCCGGCGGCGCCACTGTCCTCGCCGAGCGGTTCAGCCGCTTCTTCGGCCTTCACCGCGCTGTCGCCTGCATCATCACGCTCGCCCTCGTCGTCGGGCTCGTCACGTGGTTCACGGTCGGCCTCCTCCTGCTCGTGCCGGTGATGGTTTCCCTCGCCCATCAAACCAAGCGCCCCTTTCTTTTCCTCGCGCTCCCGCTGGTCGCGTTTCTCTCCGCGATGCACGGCCTCACTCCGCCGCATCCCGGTCCCGTCGTCGCGATCGACGCGCTCGGCGCCAACCCCGGCCTCGTCCTCGCGTTCGCCTTCATCACCGGCATCCCCGCCGCACTGCTCGGCGGCCCGGCCCTCGCCCGTTACCTCGCGCCCCGCCTCTCCATCGCCACCCCGCCGCTCGCCGCCAACCCCGATCCTGCGGCCGCCCGCCCGCGTCCCAGTTTCTCCGGCACGTTCTTCGTCGCCGCGCTACCCATCGCGCTGATGCTCCTCGCGTCCGCCACCGAACTCCTGTTTCCCGCCGGCCACGCGCTCCGCACCGCGCTGGCGTTTCTCGGCCATCCCGTCACCGCCCTCGCGTTGGCCCTCTTCGCGGCGTTCGTCATCTTCGGTCGCGCGGCCAAATTCACCCGCGCGCAACTGCTCGCCTTCACCGAGCAAAGCGTCGCCGGCATCGGCATGACGCTACTCGTCGTCGGTGGCGGCGGCGGCTTTGCGCGCGTGCTCCGCGAAGCCGGTGTCGCCAACGCCCTCGGCTCCCTCGCCGGCGATCTCCACCTGCCGCCACTCCTCTACGGCTGGCTCGTCGCCGCCTTCATCCGCGTCGCCACCGGCTCCGCCACCGTCGCGATCACCACGGCCGCCGGTCTACTCGCGCCGCTCCTCGCCGCACATCCCGAAATCAACCGCGAGCTCCTCGTCCTCTCCCTCGGCTTCGGCTCGCTCGTCCTCTCCCACCTCAACGACGGCGGCTTCTGGATCGTGAAAGACTGCCTCGGCCTCACCGTCGGCCAAACCCTCCGCACGTGGACCGTCACCGAGACCATCATCGGCGTCGCCGGCTTCGGCTTCACCCTCCTCCTCAGTTCGTTTTTCTAGAATGTCCCCGTCTGTGGTCGGCGAAGTCCAGACCTGCGCCTTACTCATCGTTTGACAAGTAAGGCGCCCCGCCCAGTGTTCGGCCATGCCCTCGTTGACGCTCACCGCCAAACGCCAGGCGACGTTCCCCGCGGACACCTGCGAGGCACTTGGTTTGAAGCCGGGCGACACCCTCGAACTGGAGCCTCGCGACGAAGCCGACGGCCGCGTGTGGGTGCTGCGGCCCCGGCCGGCCCGGGCGCGGAAATGGATCGGCAGCTTGGGCGGTTTCGCCGGCAGCAAGGTCGATCACTCGATGGAAGCCGTGCGCACCAGCATTGCGCGCGGCCGGAAATCCACCGCCGCGTGACCTGCGGCCTCGACACCTCCGTCGTCCTGCGCCTGCTGGTCGGCCAGCCCGCCGACCAAGCCCGGCGGGCGACCGAGTTTCTCGACGAGTTGGCGCGACGCGGCGATCAGCCCGGCGTATCTGATCTCGTGGTGGCGGAAGCCTACTTCGCGCTGCAATATCACTATGCGGTCCCGAAAAAGGAGGCCTTGGCCGCGCTGCGCCGAATGTTTGCGGAAGGTGAGGTCATCGCGCTCGGCGCCGCCGCCGAAGTGCTGGAGACGCCGGCCTTGGCCACCGCCAAACCCGGTTTCATCGACCGCCTGATCCAAGCCGGCTACTCGGCGGCGGGCGGCACGATGGCCACCTTCGAGCAGGCGTCCGGCAAACTGGCCGCTGTGCGGGTGCTTTGATTCCGGTCGACCGCTTCCACGCGACCGGTTTTCCAATTTCCGCTTTCCCACTTTCTCTATTTTGCTCGTCGCATGTCCCCGCCCCTGATCTTCGACGCCCACCTCGATCTCGCGATGAACGCCATCGAGTGGAACCGCGACCTCACGCGCCCGCTCGCGGAGCTACGCCAACGCGAGGCGCACCTCCGCGACAAACCCGATCGCGGCCACGGCACCGTTTGCCTGCCCGAGCTCCGCCGCGCCCGCATCGCCGTCTGCGTCGCCACCCAACTCGCCCGCCTCGAACACGACGCCTACAGCCCCGTCTTCGGCTGGCGTTCGCCCGCGCAGGCCTGGGCCATGACCCAAGCCCAACTCGCGTGGTATCGCGCCATGGAGGAAGCCGGCGAAATGGTCGCGCTTCGCACCGCCGCCGACCTCGAAGCCCACCTTGCCCGCTGGCGCGACCCCGGCCTCGACGACACCGCCGCCGCGCAACTCCCCATCGGTTATCTCCGCAGCCTTGAGGGCGCCGACTCGATCATTTCCCTCGCCCACCTTGAGCGCGCCCACGCCGACGGTCTCCGCGCGCTCGGCCCCGCGCACTATGGTCCCGGCGTTTACGCGCAGGGCACGAATTCCACCGGCCCGTTTCCCGCCCGTGGCCTCGA
>JBDSGI010000273.1:0-7330 GCA_039919035.1 Opitutaceae bacterium | reverse complement strand
GCGGGAGTGGCGGCATTGGCGAGAGAGGGCCCCAGGTAGATCAAGGCGACGGGCTGTTTGCTTTGGGGGGCGGAGCGGCTCTGATTGTTGCCGTTGACCCAGAAATCCGGGGTGTAAAACAGGCTGCCGCCGGTGTGGCTGCGGGTGGAGAGTTCTTCCCGTTGAGCGAGAAGCGAGAAGACGTGCCGACCCAGGATACGGCCCACGCGGCCGGATATTTTTTCCTGGAGATTGAGCTCGTAGAAGAGCTTCGCACGGGACGTCTCAATCTCCTGGTGATTAAACGTGGCACCGCCGGCCTCGGAAATGAAAGGGCGACCGAAGTTGGGATTGGTTTCGCCGGTCCACATCCGGGTGTTTACGTCGATCGAGATATAGGGCGCGGTGGCGTTGAGGAGATTCTGCATGCTCTCGGTCCAGCGCTGGCGGTTGAACGCGAGCTCGAAACCGACGGTGCGCCGGAGGGCGAGCTGCTGCAGCGAAACGTCGAGCGCTTCGAGCCGCGATTTTTGCACGGAGTTCGGGCCGACGAGGAGGTGGTTGAAGAAATCGAAGACGGATGGGTCGGTAACGTTCTCAGCGGTGTAAAACGCCTGGTCGGGGAAGGCGTAGTCGAGGCGGATCCGGGCCAAGTCGCGGGAGGCGGCGTGCTGCGCGGTATTGGTGAGGCCGGACCAGGGGAAATAGACGTTGTTGGAGACCATGGCGCGGCCAAGGACGGTCTGGCCGGTCGGCGAGGTCGCGATGGCGTCGCGTGGCGCGGTGGCGTCCGTGTTCGCAAAAGCGAAGGTCGGGGAGCGGTTGACCTGCTGGATCGTGCCAATCGTCGCGGTGCGCAGGGCGGCGTTGAACAGGCCGGGGTTGACGCCGGGATCATAGGTGACCTTGCCACGAGCGCCGAGCGCCCTGAGATTTTCGGGGAGAGTGGAATCGAACCAGGAAGCAATGCGGTCGCTGGGCGGGAGGAGGCGCGGATTGTTGGAGTTGATGCGGCCGCGTTCGTAGGAGGCGCGGATGACCGTGGAATCGAGGAAACCGCGGTTCCGCAGCGGGGCGACGTCCCAAGTGGCGGCGGCGTATTTGCGCTCGGTGTCGGTGAAGGCGAACTCCTGCTGATATTTCTCGTCGTCCTTCACAAGGGCGACGCGAACGGCAAAATCGCCGCGGCGCGGGACGGCATTGTAGTCGAAGGCGACGCGGTAGCTGCCGTAGCTGCCGAAGGAAGCCTCGACTTTCCCGCGGGTGCGCTGGAGCTCGGCCGCGATGGAGGAGGTGTTGATGATGCCGGCGGGACTGCCGACGCCGAAGAGGAGGGCGTTGGCGCCGCGGTTGATCTCGACGCGGTCGGTGTTGTAGCCGTCCATTGGAATAATGGAGCGGAAAAAATTTCGCGCCTGGGTTGCTTCGGCGAGGCCGCGGACGCGGGTGCCGGTGGGGCCGTTGCTGAGCGAAGGCTCGCCGGCGATGCCTCCGCCGGCGGGGGTGACGCCGGAATAGTTTCCGCCGAAGCCTCTGACCTCCATGTTCGCCTGATAGACGAGCAGGTCCGCCAGATTTTTTGAGCCGGTGTCCTCCATAAACTTGGAGGTAACCACCGATACCGACGCGCCGAGATCGGTGAGCTTGGTCTTGAGACCGGTGCCGGCGAGCGACTCGCTCGCCTCGTAGCCGACGTCTTTGTTGGTCTGCACGGTGAACGGCGAGAGCAGGGTGACCTCTTCGTCCTTGGGTTTTTCCGGCGCTAGTTGGGCGAAAAGCGGCAGCGCACTGAGGGTGAGGAGGGCGGCAGGCAAGCGGCACACAAGGCGGCGGGGGCAGGCAGTGATCATAGGGTAGGGCGGTTGGGATTTATCAGGGAAAGTTTCTCGCGGCGCAGAACGCCGAAGCGGGGCGGGGTTTGATTTAGGTCAAGGTCCCGGGCCGGCGAAATTGGACACGGATTCTGAAAAATCTTTCGTGCGCCGGCCCGAATCGCGAGGGGAGGCCTTGAAAAATAAATTTTCGTGTCCGATCTTCCAAAGTGCGGACCTAATAGCAGTGAACGATGACCCCATCGCCGAACCCTTCCCCCGAGCGTGACGAGGCCTACCTCCGGCTTTTGGCTGAGCACGAGCGGGCGCTGAGGGCCTATGTTTACAGCTTGGTCGGGAGCGCGGCGGACGCGGCCGACATCTTGCAGGAATGCAAACTCGCCCTCTGGCGCATGTTTGATCGCTTCCAGCCGGGCACGGATTTCCGCGCGTGGGCGCGCACCGTGGCGCTGCACCAGATTCTTAATTTTCGCCGGGCGGCGAAACGCCGGCCCGAGCTGCCGCAGGAGTGGGAGTTTATCGAGGCTGTCGCCGCCGAGATGGATTGCCGGGCCGACGAGCTTGATGGGCGCGCCGAGTGGCTGCGGCATTGCCTGAAAAAGCTGCCCGAGCACCATCGGGCGATGGTGGTCTGGCGCTACTACGACGAGTGCGATGTCGAGACGATTGCGGCCAAGAGCCGGCGTTCGGTGCTGGCGGTTTATCGACTCCTCAGCCGCATTCGCGAAACCCTCAACGACTGCATCTGCCGCCAGCAAGCGGCGGCGCGCCTCCCATGAACGACGCCATGATGCGCGAGCGCAACGATCGCGTGCAATGCGCGATCGATGGATTGTTGGCGCCCGCGGAGCTGGCGGTGTTTCAGGGCGATGTCCTGCGCGACGCTGACCTGCGCGCCGCCTACGCGGAGCGCGCCTGGCTGCACGGCGCGCTGTATGCCGAGGGCGAACGGCTGCCCGAGTTGCTTGAACGCACCCCCACCGCTCCGCGCGTGGTGCGGGGGCCGTGGCTCGCCGGCCTGGGCTTGGCCGCCGCGGCGGCGGTTGTCGTTGCGTTTCTGGGTGGGCGCAGGGTCGCGCCGCCTCAGCATGTCGCGGTCTTGGTTCAGGCCGACAACACGAAATGGGCCGGCTCGACCCTTCCCACGCTGCCGCAATCCCGGCTCGGTCGCGGCCTGTTTTCCCTCGCCGAAGGGATCGCGACGGTGCGTTTCGAAAGCGGCGCCGAAGTGACGCTGGAGGCGCCCACACGGCTCGAAATCATCGACGCGATGTCCTGCCGGCTGCTCGAAGGTTCGATCACGGCCGAAGTGCCTCCCTCGGCGCACGGGTTCACGGTCGAGGCGCCCGATCTGAGGGTGGTGGACCTCGGCACCAGGTTCGGCGTCACGGCGAGTTCCACGGGTAATTCCCACGTGTTTGTTTTTAAGGGTGAGGTCGAACTTGCCGACCACACCCGCGCCGTGGTCCGCCGCCTGAAGGCGGGCCGGGCCTACCTCGGCGGTGCCGGGCCGATGGTCACCAGTGCCGAGCCCAGTCGCACGGAACCGGTGCAGTTTATCGACGGCTGGACTTCGATCCCGACCTCCTTCGGGCGCGGGCGCGACAGCTACGTGCGCCGGGGCATGGCGGAGCCGGCCGGTAAGCAGCCGCTCCTACTGGTCAAGCACAGCGACTTGGAGTCGAGCCGGCCTAACGAGCGCCGGGCGCTCATCACCTTTGACCTGGAGGAACTCGCGAGCACGGAGATCGCGGAAGCGCAGCTCGTCCTGGATCCGGAACCGAGTGGGCTCGGGTTTTCGGTCATGGTCCACGAAGCCCGTTTCGCGGTTTATGGTGTAGCGACCGGAGTCGCCGACACGTGGAAGGAAAATGAACTCAACTGGGAAAATCAGCCGGCCTGCAACGACGACGGGGTGCTGCCTAACCAGGCCACCAAGCTGGCCGAATTCTCCCTGCCGCGCGGCGGCTCGGGGGCGCCGCTGGCGATTCAGAGCGACGCGCTCGCGCCCTTTGTGCGGGCTTGCCGCGGCCGGCTGGCGACGTTTCTTATTGTGCGCGAAACTGGCGAAACCGATCCCTCCGGACTCGTGCATGCATTTGCCTCCAAGGAAAACCCCACCGGCCGCCCGCCCACTCTCCGCGTGCGGTGAACCCGCTGTCCCCCTCATGAAAGTCTTGCTCCCATTTTTTGTCGGCGTCGTCGTTCTCGGCAGCTCTGCGCGGGGAGTGGAATTGGGGGCGTCGGGTCAGCGCCAGTTTTTCGAGAACGAAATCCGCCCGCTCCTCGCCCACCGCTGTTACGAGTGCCACGGCGAAAAGAAACAGAAAGCCGGCCTGCGCCTCGACTCGGCCGCGCGGTTTGCGAAGGGCGGTGACTCCGGCGTGATTGTTGTGGCCGGCAAGCCCGACGACTCGCTCCTGATCCAAGCCGTGCGTCGCATCGATCCCGATCTGAAGATGCCGCCGGATGATCCTTTGCCGCCGGCCGAGGTGGCGCTGCTGGAAAAATGGGTCGCCATGGGTGCTCCGTGGCCGGCCGATACGGTCGCGAGTTCCGGCTCCGCTGTGGACGAGTATGGTTTCACGGCGGAACAGCGCGCCTACTGGACGTTTCAACCGCTCGCCAACCCGATGCCGCCGTCGCAGGCGGGGAAAAATTGGGCGCGGGGCGACATCGATCGCTTCATTGCGGCCAAGCACGCGGAACTAAAACTCACTCCCGCGCCCGAAGCCGGCCGGGAGGAATTCGCGCGCCGGATCTATTTCGATGTCCACGGTCTGCCGCCGACTCGCGAGCAGCTCGCCGCCTTCGTCAACGACCGCCGGCCCGACGCCTACGAGCGTCTCGTGGGCGAGGTGCTCGCGAGCCCCCGCTACGGCGAGCGTTGGGCGCAGCACTGGCTCGACCTCGTGCGGTATGCGGACAGCGACGGCTACCGCGCCGATTTTCTCCGCCCCGCGTCGTGGTATTACCGCGATTGGGTCATCCGCAGCTTCAATGCCGACAAGCCCTACGACCGCTTCGTGCGCGAGCAGCTTGCCGGCGACGAGATCGCGCCCGACGACCCCGAGGTGCTCGCCGGCACTTCCTATCTGCGCAACGCGATCTACGAATACAATCAGCGCGACATCCGCGGTCAGGCCACGCTGATCGTGGACGATCTGACCGCCAACGCCGGCGAGGTCTTCCTCGGCCTCAGCTTCCAATGCGCGCGCTGCCACGACCACAAGTTCGACCCGATTTTGCAGAAGGATTATTTCAGCCTCCGCTCGTTCTTCGAGGGCGTGCTCATGCGCAGCGACCTCAAGCTTGCCACGCCCGACGAGCGCACGCGCTTCGCCGAGAAACAGGCCGCGTGGGAAACCGCCACCAAGTCCCTCCGCGACGAGATCGAGACGCTCATTGGCCCCGAGCGCGACCGCCTCGTGCGCAAAGGCTACGACAAGTTCACCGAGGATTTGCAGGCGATGATCGACAAGCCCTTCGCGCAGCGCACGCCGCACGAGCGTGTCCTCGCGGTGCTCTGCGAACGCCAGCTCGACTACGAGATCGAGCGCTACGAGCCCCAGAAATCTCTCAAGACTCCCGAGGCCAAGCAGCGCTACGCCGAGCTGCAGGTAGAGTTGAAGAAATTTGACGCCCTCAAGCCCGCGCCGCTGCCCGAGGCCTTCGTCGCCACCGATGCCGCCCGCACCGCGCCGCCCACGATCATGAAGGGCCGCCGCGGCGGTGAGCGCGAGGTCGCGCCCGGTTTCCTCACGCTCATCGCCCCCGAGGCCCCGCAGATTGCGCCGCTTGAAAATTCCACCGGCCGCCGCACCGCGCTCGCTGCGTGGGTCACGCGGCCCGACAACCCGCTCGCCACGCGCACGATCGTGAATCGCGTGTGGCAGTATCATTTTGGCCGCGGCCTCGCACCCACGCCCAACGATCTCGGGAAGCTCGGCGGCCCGCCCACGCACCCCGAGCTGCTCGACTGGCTCGCGCAGCGCTTCGTCGCACAGGGCTGGAGCTTGAAAAAGCTGCACCGCGAAATCCTTCTCTCCGCGACCTACCGCCAGACCGCACGCATCGCGGTGCCCGAGGCCGCGGCGCTCGCCGATCCTGAAAATCATTTCCTCTGGCGCTTCACGCCGCGCCGCCTCGACGCCGAGCAGGTGCGCGATGCGATGCTCGCCGCCTCCGGCGAACTCGATCTCTCCGCCGGCGGCGCGCCCGCCGACGCCAACCTCTCCGTCCGCCGCACGATTTACACCACCAAGCGCCGCAACGCGCCCAACGAACTCCTGCGCGTGCTCGACGCGCCCGCCGGATTTGCCAGCAGCGCCGAGCGGCAGGTGACCTCGACACCGTTACAGGCACTCCTCTTCGCCAACGGCGACTGGCCGCTTACGCGCGCGCGCCGGCTCGGCTCCCAGGCCGCGTCCGTCGAGGCCGCGTGGCAGGCCGTGCTCGGCCGCGCGCCCACTGTCGCGGAAAAAGGGGAGGCGGAGGATTTCGTCGCACGACGCCTCGCCACCGGCCGCCCGTCGTCCGATCTAGCGTCGCCCGCGATCACGGCCGAGAGCGCGTCCGCGGAGGCCGGGCGTTTCCACGAGAACACCGACCGCGAGCGCCTGCTCATCCGCAACGCCCCGCGCGAGGGCGACGACTTCACCATCGAGGCCATCGTTACGCCCGACAGCCTCGACGCCGCCGCCTCCGTGCGCGTGATTGCGTCGCGCTGGAACGGAGAAAAGCTCTCCCTCGATTCGCACGGCTGGTCGCTCGGCGTGACCGGCAAGAAATCCGCGCTCAAGCCCGGCACGCTCATCGTTCAGCTCGTGGGTGAGGACGACAACGGCAACACCGCCTACGAGGCCATCGGCTCCGGCCTCGAGGTCGCCGTGGGCAAGCGACAGCACGTCGTCGCGCGCGTCTCGCGCGCCGATGGCGCCGTGTCCTTCCAAGTCCGCGATCTCACCGCACCCGAGGCGCCGCCGCGCACGGCCACGGCGAAGCTCTCTCTCGTCGGCAAGCTCGGCGCCGGCGCCGCCGTCCCCGCGATCGGCGGCCTCCATCGCCGCGGCCCGCACCAGTTCGACGGCCGTATCGAGGCCGTGCGCGTCGCCCCCGGCCTGCTCGGCGACGACGCGCTCTCCGCCGAACCATCCCGCTGGCCCGCGCTCGGCGCGATGACGTGGGACGCCCGCCGCCCGCTCCCCGCCGGCTACGAATGGCAGGCCGGCGCCAGCAACGCCGAGAGCACCGACCCCAAGGTCCGCGCCATGACCGACCTCGCCCACGTGCTGCTCAACTCGAATGAGTTTTTGCACCTGCATTGATGTCCACGCGGACAAATTCCACTGATAGGAAAATATGACCGAGATCGTTTCACCGGGGTTATATCGCCTTGCGGCCCGCGCGCGTGACCAAGCTGGCACAAATCGTGACGGTCGGGACGCAGCGCTTACTGCGATCGTCTTTTCGTTTATCGCCTTCGAAGCCGCAATAAATGATCTTATCGCACTCTGCGG
>JBDSGI010000272.1:0-4049 GCA_039919035.1 Opitutaceae bacterium | reverse complement strand
CCACCAGCGCAGCTTCCAGCCAATCGCGAGCGGCAGGAAGAGCAGCGCGAGGTAGATGGAGAACCACGCCTGCACCGTGGCGACGGCGAAGCCGGAGTGCCCGAGGAGAAATTTGTCGTAGAGCCCGCTCACGGCGCCCAGCAGTGTCCCGGCGAGCAGCCAGCCAATCCATTTGTTGCGGTGAAAGTGGATGCCTTCTTCCCGCCCCACCACGGAAAGCCCCACAAACGAACCCAGCGTGATCGCGACGCCGAGAAACTCGAGCCCCGACGGCCGCTCGCCCAGGACGAGCAGCGCGCCGAGTAGCGTCCAGATCGGTCCCGTGGCGCGAAGCGGCGAGGCGAGCGAGATCGGCAGTTGCTTGACCGCGAAGTAGGAGCAGACCCACGAACTCGCCACGATGGTGGACTTCAAAAGGATCTGGCCGTGTTGGAAGAGTGTCAGCGGAGCCGGGCGGAACGTGTCCGCGAGCATCCCAGGCGCGACGGCGTCGAACGTCATCAGCGCGAGCCAGACGCTCGCGCTGGAGAGATTCGCCAAAAACAGCACGGGCAGCACGGCATTGTCCCGCACCGCGTGCTTGGTGCAGAGATCGTAGCAGCCGAGGAAAAAGGCGGAGACGAGGCTGGCGGCGATCCAAGGCATGAGTGGCGCCGCAGCGTGCGGATGCCGGCGCCGGTGTCGCAAGTGCGTATCGCGGGCGCGCTTTCGCGTCGCGAAAAATGAGCGAAGGAGAGCGCCGCAATGTTTTTCAAATTATTCCGCGTCCAGAAAATCCACGGCACCGATTTTGCTAAGTAGGCTGGTCTAACTATGAAAATCCTCCGTCCCAGTCCCCTCCGTCTGCTCCTCGTGGCGAGCCTGGCATTCATGGCCGGCCTCTCCACCTACGCGCAGGACGCCGCGCCAGCCGCCTCAGCGGTCGCGGCGGCCGTCGCTGCCGTGCCAACGCCCAAGATGTCCGACCACGCGGCCCTCCGGGTCGGACTCGATACCGTCTGGGTATTGGTCGCGGCGATGCTGGTGTTCTTCATGAACGCGGGCTTCGCCTTGGTGGAGTCGGGTCTTTGCCGGGCCAAGAATTGCGTGAATATCCTTTCGAAAAACTTCGTCGTGTTCGCCCTGTCGACGATTTCCTTCTGGGTCATCGGCTGGGGCCTGATGTTTGGCGACGGCAATTCCTTCATGGGACTCAAGGGCCTGTTCTTCCTCGGCGGCGCCGACAACTCGCCCGCGCTGGGCGAGGCCTACATGGCGATGAATCCGTTTTCGGTGGACAAATACGCCGGCGACTACGGCGCCATCAACTGGACGCCGGTCCCGCTGTGGGCGAAATTTTTCTTCCAGCTCGTGTTCGCGGGCACGGCGGCGACGATCGTTTCCGGCGCGGTGGCGGAGCGCATCAAGTTCGGCGCCTTCATGATTTTCAGCCTGCTGCTCGTGGCGTTCGTTTACCCAATCACGGGGCATTGGATCTGGGGCGGCGGCCTGCTCGCGGCGGACAATTTCCGCGACTTCGCCGGATCGACCGTGGTTCATTCGGTCGGCGGTTGGGCGGCGCTCGCGGGCGTCATCGTCCTCGGTCCCCGGCTCGGCAAGTTTGGCAAGGATGGCAAGGTCCACCCGATTCCCGGTCACAACATGACCTCGGCCGCGCTGGGCGTGTTGATTCTTTGGCTCGGCTGGTTCGGCTTCAATCCCGGCTCGACGATGTCGGCGGGCGACGGCAAGGCCATCGCTCACGTGCTGGTAAACACCAATATCGCCGCCGCGACCGGCACGCTGGCGGCCCTCATCACTGCCTGGGTGCTGCTGAAGAAGCCGGACCTCTCCATGATTCTCAACGGCTGTCTCGCGGGCTTGGTGGCCATCACGGCTCCCTGCGCCTTCGTCTCGCTCACCTCCGGCGCCATCATCGGTGCCATCGCCGGCGTGCTCGCAGTGCTCGCGGTCATCTTCTTCGACAAGATGAAGCTCGACGATCCGGTGGGCGCGCTCGCGGTTCACTTGGTCAACGGTGTCTTCGGGACGCTCGCGCTGGGCTTGTTCTACAACTACGACATCGCTTCCAGCATCGCGGCGCTGCCTCCGGTGGACGCCGCCGGCAAGACGATCCCCGCCGAACAATGGGGCGTCATGGCGCAGACCATGGTCCAGCTCAAGGGCGTCGCCTACGTGGGCGTCTTCGTCTTCGCCATCTCGCTCGTGCTCTGGTATGCTCTCAAGGTCATCATCGGCATCCGGGTCAGCCCGGAGGAGGAGATCGAGGGCCTCGACAAGGGTGAGCACGGCAACGAGGCGTATCCCGACTTCACGACCGCCCATCACAACTAAGCTCCCATCGGCACTGGCGCGGGAACGGATTCCCGCGCTGGTTTCACCTGAGACGAAAACCAACCCTGTATTTTCCAGATTTCTCCAACCACATTTCGCATGAAACTCATCATCGCCATCATCAAGCCGTTCAAACTCGAGGAAGTGAAAGAGGCCCTCGCGGCCGCCGGCATCGAGGGAATGACGGTCACCGAGGTCAAGGGCTTCGGTCGCCAGAAGGGTCACACTGAGATTTACCGCGGCAGCGAATACACCGTCGACTTCCTGCCGAAGGTTAAAATCGAGGTCGCCGTCGGCGACGCTGTCGCGGGCAAGGCCGTCGAGGCCATCGTCAAGGCCGCCAAGACCGGCAAGATCGGGGACGGCAAAGTCTTCGTCGTGCCGATCGACGAGGTCGTCCGCATTCGCACCGACGAGCGCGGCGACGCCGCCATTTGATCGCGGTTTAAATCGACCTGAACAATCCAGCCGGGCTCGCGAGAGCCCGGCTTTTTTGGGAGCAGAGGGCGTCTATTGATACTTGCACATAGATGTGACGACGCGGGATTGAAAGTAGGGCGGGTCTCTGACCCGCCCTCGGGGAGAGAAGGGCAGGTGGAAGGCCTGCCCTGCCTTTGTGCGCTGGCCCCATTATCGCCGTCTGCTCAGGTGCTCGGGATCAGCCCCGCGTCATATTTCTGATGGAATCATGCATGATTTTCCGTCTCGGCATCGGTTCTGCTCATGGTGGCCTTGTCTCAACATGAAAAAAATTCGACTCAACCCCCTCCGTCCGCTCCTTGTGGCGTGTTTGGCCTTGTTGGCCGGCGTGCCGCTCTTCGCCCAAGCGCCCGCCCCCGCCGCGGCTCCGCCGCCTCCCGCCCCCACGATGGAACAGCGCGTCGCAGCCATGGAGGCCTACTTCCAGAACACCGATCCATCGGCGTCGCTGAAGGTCGGGCCCAAGGACAAGGACGGCAACGCGACCATTCCCGCCGGTCTGACGACGCCGGCGGTGGGCGTTGCCGGCCCCGGCCACAACGCCTGGATGATGACGAGCGCCGCGCTCGTGCTCTTCATGACGCTGCCCGGTCTCGCGCTCTTCTACGGCGGCCTCGTGCGCACGAAGAACATCCTCTCCGTCATGGCCCAGTGTCTCGGCCTCGCGGGACTCGTGACCATTCTCTGGTGGGCGTTCGGCTACAGCTTGGTTTTCGGCAAGAGCTTCAACAGCCCGTTCCTCGGCGGCTCGGAATATTTCTTCATGAAGGGCGTCGATAGCGCGCCCAACACCGACTATGCCTCCTGGGTTTCGCAGAACGTCTTTTCGATGTATCAGATGATGTTCGCCATCATCACGCCCGCCCTGATCGTCGGCGCGATTGCCGAGCGCATGAAGTTCTCCGCCGTGATTCTCTTCATGACTGCGTGGATGTTCCTCGTTTACTTCCCGCTCGCCCACATGGTCTGGGGCGCGACCGGTTTAATGAACGGCGTCTGGAATGCCACCACCTCCATCAAGGCGATCGACTTCGCGGGCGGCACCGTCGTCCACATGTCCTCCGGTTGGTCGGCGCTGATTCTCTGTCTGATCGTCGGCAAGCGCCTCGGCTTCGGCAAAACCCCGATGCCCCCGCACAGCCTCGTGCTCTGCATGGTCGGCACCGGCATGCTCTGGGTCGGCTGGTATGGCTTTAACGCCGGTTCCGCCGTCGCCGCCGATGGGGTCGCTGCGA
>JBDSGI010000271.1:0-4888 GCA_039919035.1 Opitutaceae bacterium | reverse complement strand
CGGCGCGATACTTGAACTCCTTTCCGAACAGCGCCTCGTCCGGCGTAAACTCGATGAGCGTGCCGTTACGCTCCTCGCTCTTCACGACCTTGTGGTCCTTGCGCAGCTTGCCCTTCTCGAACTCGACCAGCTTCGACTGCCCGTCGCGAAAGGCCTGCGCCTTGTAGTCGAGCGCGAGCGCGTTGACCGCCTTCTGGCCGACGCCGTTCAAGCCGACGGATTTTTGAAACGTCTCGCTGTCGTATTTCGCGCCCGTGTTGATGATCGAGACACAGTCGATGAGTTTGCCGAGCGGGATACCGCGCCCGTAGTCGCGCACCCGGAGAGTCCGCTCGTTCAGCTCGATCTCGATCTTCTTCCCATGGCCCATCGTGAATTCGTCGATACAGTTATCGATCGTTTCCTTGAGCAGGACGTAAATGCCATCCTCGGCGTGCGTGCCATTCCCAAGCCGCCCGATATACATGCCCGGGCGGAGGCGGATGTGCTCGAGCGAGGAGAGGGTCTTAATCGACGCTTCAGTGTAGGCTTGGGCCATGGGAGTGGTGCGAAAGCAGAGGCAGCGTGAGCGCGTTGACAAGCGCGATCAAGAGATGCGCCGGCAAGCCATTCTCCTCCGCTCAACCTCCACCCAAATATCCCCGCCAGTCCGGCGGCGGCCACCACCCCGCCCCCAGAAGACCCCGCACCCTCGGATCTGCCGGGAGGAACTCCTGCCTCGGCGGTGGTCAAATTGATCGCGCTGCAGACCCGCGAGAGAGCCCCCACTGATTAGTCGGGCGATGAGTTGAGGTAGTCGTATCGGTCTGAGGCCGGCAGATTTCGCGTTGGACCAAGCGGCGGCGCACCAAGAATCCTGCGGCCTTGCCTAGCTCACCCGCCTCCATACCGTCGGCAAATCCCCCATGAAAAAATTTCTCATCATCCTCGGCATCCTCGCCGTCCTCAGTGTCGCCGCCGTCATCTATGTTTCGATGCACCTCGGGGAGATCGTGACCGCCGGCGTGAACCGCTACGGCCCGCAGCTCACGCAGACGAAGCTCACGCTGGAGAGCGCGAAAATTTCGCCGTTCAGCGGCGTGGGGACGCTTAACAACCTCGTCATCGGCAACCCGAAGGGCTGGAGCGAAAACGACCTCGCCTCGCTCGGCCAAGTCCACATCGAGGTCGTGCCCTCTTCCCTGCGGGGCGACCACATCGTGCTCAACGAGGTGATCATCGAGGCGCCCGTGTTCAACTACGAGACGAAGATCGTGAACAGCAACGTGAACGACCTTTTGAAGAACATCGAGCAGGCACTTGGCGGCGCGAAACCGGCCGACGCCAAGACCGCGGAAGGCCCGCAAAAAAAATTCTCGGTGAAAAAATTCCGCCTCGTGGATGGCAAGGTGCGCGTCGGCCTCGTCGGCACGGCGACCACCGTGTCGCTGCCCGTTATTGAAATTGACGAACTCGGCACGAAGGAAGGCGGCGTCACCGCGGCGGAGGCCGTGGCCATCGTGATGAAGCAGGTCGTGGGCAAGATCGTCGGCGCCACCGCGGGTGCCGCGACCGATCTGCTCAAGACCGGCGGCGCCGCCAGCGCCGAGGGCATGAAAAAGGCCGGCGAGGCGATCAAGGGACTTTTCGGCGGCAAGAAGGATTCTGAGAAAAAGGAACCCTGAGCGAAAGCGTCGTCCGGCAGCCCCGCTCGGAACGGAGCGTGTGCCCGCTCAAACCTCGAATCGCTGTGCCGCAGCCCGCAGGATCGCCGATTGACTGCCGGCGGTCCGCGCCCTGCGCTCGCCGCCCATGAAAATCACCTACTACCTTGAGGTCACGTCGTCCTGGTGTTTTTGGGTGGAGCCGACATGGGCCGAACTTAAGCGGCGCTATGCTGGCCGCGCGGAATTCGGCTGGAAGATTGCGCAGATGAACGCAGCCGACTATCCCGCCTCGCGCGCCCAATGCGACTGGTTCTACCGCCGCAGCGGAATGGTGATGCGCTCGCCGTTCAAGTTGAGCTCCGGGTGGTTTGAGCCCGAGCTAATCAAGGAAGGTGTGATCGTCGCGCCGAATCTCGTGGCCGAGGCGGCCCGCGGTTTGGGCTGCGAAAGTGACGAGGTTCGCCTCGCCCTCGCCCACGCCGGCGAACGCGATGGACAGCAAACGCTGCGGATGGACATCGCGTTGGCCGTGGCGGTCGCAGCCGGCGGAGGGAAATTCTCAGCCGAGAAACTTCGGACCGCCGCCGAATCGGCCGCCGTGCGCGCCCGGGTGGAAGCCAGCACGGGGGAATTCTTCGCCCATCAACTGAGCCAGCGCCCGGCCTTCATCGTGGAAAGCGGCATCGGTGACAAAGCCGTCTTCTCCGGCGTCGTGCGGATCGAGCCGCTCGCCGCGACGATCGAGGCGATGCTGGCCGATGCCGCCGCCTACGCCGCGCATCACGCGCACTTCGGCGGCCCGCCGGCAAGCTGACGCATGGCGGCGGCTTGCCAGTCGCGGCTGGGGGCGTTTCGCTTCGCCCGATGCTCGCCAAACGCCGAATCGCCCACGCCCGGGGTTACCTTGAGTTGGGCATGCTCGCCGAGGCGGCGGCCGAGCTGGCCCTCGTGCCCGAGCCGGAGAACGCGGGTCTGGGTTTTCAGGGGGTGCGCCTCGCCCTCCTGCAGGAGCAGCAGGACTGGCCTGCGCTGCGCGACTGCGCTCGCGACTATGCCCACCGCGTCCCGGAAGAGGCGGCGGCTTGGGTGACTTGGGCCTATGCCGCCCGCCGCGCCGACTCGATCACTGCGGCGCGAAAAGTCCTGCTCGAAGCCATCCCGCATCACCCCGCAAACGGCACCATTCAGTTTAACCTCGCTTGCTATGCCAGCCAGCTCGGGGAGCTGACCGACGCCCGCCACCACCTCGAACTCGCCATCGCTCTCGACAAGGAATTCGCGAAGGCCGCCGTCACTGATCCGGATCTCGCGCCCTTACGCGATGAGAAGGCCGGCGACGAACGGTCAGGCGCCTGAGGGGTTGACTCCCCGGCTCGCGTTCGGCGCGCTAGTCGTTTCTCGCGAGCAACCGATGTCCGACGCCCCGCTCCTCCAACTCCGCCAGCTGGCCAAATCCTTTGGCGGCGCGCGGGCGCTGCGCGGGGTCGATTTCGATTTGCGGGCCGGCGAGGTCCACGCGCTGCTCGGCGAAAACGGCGCCGGCAAAAGCACCTTGATCAAAATCGTGACCGGCGCGCACCAGCCCGACGCCGGCACGATTACGGTGGGCGGCATCCGCGCAACTGAACTTAGTCCCGCCAGCGCCCGCGCGCTCGGCATCGCCTGTATTTACCAGCAGCCCGCGCTCTTCCCCGATCTCACGGTCGCGGAAAATATCGCACTGCGGCTCGAAGGTGGCGGAGCCCTTCGCCGGCTCGACTGGGCCCGGCGCACCGCGCGTGCGCGGGAGCTGCTTGGCCGGGTCGGCGCCCGGATCCTTCCGTCGGCGGAGGTGCGCCAGCTCTCGATGCCCGAGCAACAGTTGGTCGAAATCGCGTGCGCCCTCGGTGCCGGCGCGAGGATTGTAATCATGGACGAGCCGACCGCGTCGCTCACCCAGACGGAACAACATTTGCTTTTCGCCGTCGTGCGCGAGCTGCGGAAAAGCGGCGTGGGCGTCATCTACATTTCGCACCGGCTCGAAGAAATCTTCGCCCTCGCCGACCGCGTGACCGTGCTGCGCGACGGCGAGAGCGTGGGCACTCACCCCGTGACCGCAATGGACGAGGCCGGGCTGATTCGCCTGATGGTCGGCCGTGAAGTGAAGCAACTCTATCCCCCGAGCGAGGCCGCGCCGGGCGAGATCGTGCTCTCGCTCCGCCACGTCGGCTGCACCTTTTCCGGTGTCCGCGACGTGACGCTCGATCTCCGCGCCGGCGAAATCCTGGGGCTCGCCGGCTTGGTCGGCGCGGGCCGCACTGAGCTGGCGCGCGTGCTCTTCGGCCTCACGCCGGCCGACAACGGTGAAATCACGCTCCACGGCGCACCGGTGAACCTGCGTTCCCCCCGGGACGCCGTCACCCGTGGCATCGCCTACGTGCCGGAGGACCGGCGGCGACACGGGGTGGTGCTCGAAATGCCGATCGAGGAAAACATGACGATGGCGATCCACCGGCGTTTGTTTCGGGGCGCCTGGCTTCGCTTCAGCGCGGAGCGTTCGCTCGCCCTCGAGTTCATTCGCGATCTGGCAGTGAAATGCTCCGGCCCCACCGCGATCGGCGGCAGTCTCTCCGGCGGCAACCAACAGAAAGTTTCGCTTGCCCGCTGGCTGGCCACGAAGCCGAAGGTGCTCATCCTCGACGAGCCCACCCAAGGCGTGGATGTCGGCGCGAAAAGCGAGATTCATAAGATCATCCGCGGACTCGCCAGGGAAGGCCTGGCCGTCCTCCTGATTTCCAGCGACCTGCCGGAAGTCCTGGGCATGAGCGACCGGATCGGTGTGCTGCGCGGCGGCACGCTGTGCGCCCTGCTCCCCGGCAACAGCGATCCGCACACGGTCATGGCCGCCGCCCTCGGCACAGGGGAGAAAGGCGTGGCATGAGTCGCTATTTCCGCGAACTCTCCGTTGTCGGCGCGCTCGTGGTCGTGCTCATCGGCATGGCGATTTTTGCGCCGGCGTTTTTTCAACCGCAGCCACTGCTCTCGCTCGCCACGCGCGAGGCGCCGACGCTCGTCGTCGCGTGCGGGATGGCGCTCGTGATCATCGCCCGGCAGATCGACATTTCCGTCGGCTCGGTTTTTTCCGTCACCAGCGTGTGCGCCGGTTTGCTCGCGGCGCGCGGCTGGTCACTTGCGCTGGTGCTGCCGGCGGCGGCGGCGCTCGGCGCGCTGCTCGGCGCGGTCAACGGCTTCCTCGTCGCCAG
>JBDSGI010000270.1:0-3926 GCA_039919035.1 Opitutaceae bacterium | reverse complement strand
CGACCTTGGCGAGGGCGACGATTTCGTCGGTCTTGGCGAAAGTGCCGGGGAGATAGATGAGCCCGGTGCTGAGGCCGACGGCACCGTCCTGCATCGCCTGCTCGACGAGGGCGCACATCTTCGCGAGCTCGTCGGCAGTCGGCGGTCGGGCGAAACTGCCGCCCATAACCTGGCCGCGCACGGTGTTGTGGCCGATGAGCGTCGCGACATTGAGAGCGACCTTGGTGCGCGTGATATCGGCAAAAAAATCGCCGACATCGAGTTTTGAGCCGCCGCAGTTGCCGGTGACGATCGTCGTGACGCCCATGCGGAGGAAATTCTCCGCGACGGGAAGGTCGCAGATATCCTCGGAGTGCGTGTGGACATCGACGAAACCGGGGGCGACGACGCGGCTCTGCGCGTCGATCTCGGTGCGCGCGGTGCCGCTGAGCGCGCCGAGTGCGACGATGCGATCGCCGCGCACGGCGACATCGCCTAGGTAGGCGGCGCGGCCGGTGCCGTCGATCACGCGGCCGTGGCGGATGATGAGATCGTAATCTTGCGCGTGAACCAAGGCGGCAACAAGGCACAGGGGGAGGGCGAAGTGGCGGAGTTGGAGCATGGAGGGGTAAGTGACCGTTGCAGGGCGCGGCATCTCGTGCAACGCGGGAGTTGCCGCGTCTGGTTGTGCCTCTGACGCGTTGGCCGCTACGACTTGGGCCCCCAGCCAAAATCGTCAAAGAGCGTCACACTATCCGCCTTTGTCCACACGCCGATCAGGCCGGGCGCGGTGAAGGTCGGATCTTTGGCGGCGAGCACTTGTTTACCGTCGAAAATCACGACCAAGGCGGAGCCCTCGAACTCCACCCGCAGGGTGTGCCACTGGCCGCCGGCGACTTTGGCGTTGGCGGTTCCTAACTGGATGCGCTGGCCGGCGACGACGCGATAGATGCGGACGTTGTTCTCGAGCGCGTTGGCGCGGGCGACGTAGTAGTGGTTGGCGTCCTTGGCGCGCCACACCACTCCGCCCGATTGATCCTCACGCCCGGAGACCGGCTTGAATTTAACCTCGACGAAACCGTCACCGAGCGTGGCATCGGTTTTCAAGCAGAGGGGATAGTCGGCCACGCCTGATTGTTTGAGCACGTGGGGCGCGCTCGGCGCGGAAGCCTCGCGCACGATCGACCATTGGGACGAGCCGTTGCCCGTGAGTGTGCCGAGCCAGTTCGAGGGGAGTGCGCCGGGCTTGGCGTCATCAAAATGGGTGAACTCGGCCGCGGCCGTGCTGGCCACTGGTAGCGCTACGATGAGGGCCGCGACGCAGCGGCTTGAGCGGCGGAAGCTCATATGTCCACGATTCCTCCCGCTATTTGATTGCCGCCTGAATCGCGCGGGTTTTTTGCAACGCACCGGCGAGTGCCGCTGCGTTGCCTCGGCCCCAATAATGGAGGAAAAGCATGCGCGGTGTCTCCCCCGTCATGTGTTGGTGGATGGCAACAATGTTGATGCCGCCGGCGCGCAGCGATTTCAGGACCGGCTGGAGTTCGCGCTCCAGCACGGCGAAATCACCGTCAACGACGGCATTGGCGTCGGTGCCGGCGAACACCGCCCACGTGTTGACGCCCATCTCCTTGCCCACCTCGCAGCCACATTCCATCGTCACTTCGCGCCCGAAAACAAACTTGAGCATGCCGGCATTTTGCTGCGCCTTGGCCTCCAGGAGCGTCTCGATCGGGGCGGCGGTGACTTTGCTTTCTGCCGGGAGTGGAGTCGCGCCAAACGTCCGCGCGGGCTCCGGTCGAGCGGCGCGGGTTTTTGCCACGGCATCGAGGGTGGCCTTCACGCCGCCCGCCAGCCCTGCCACGGTGCCTTCGCCGCCAATGTGCATGAAGTAAACTCTGGGCTGGTCGAAAAGGAAGTGGTTGTGCAAGGCGGTCACCACCAGGCCGTGATCCAGTGCCGCACTCATCGCGGGGTTAATCTCGTCTTCGAACAACACGAGGTCGCCCATTACCATCACGTCTTGGGCGCCGCCGGCCTTGAACGCCGCCCAGCTTGTGAGCCCGGCAAAGGGCGGCATCTTCCAGCCATCGACCGTCACCGGCAAATCCTTGCGCGGCGAGGTGACTTTGAAAACGGCCTCGGCGTCGTTACGCGCGCCCTTGAGGCCGGTGATGGTTTCGATGAGGGCGGAATCGAAACCGAGTTCAGCACCGCCGAGGGCGGAGGCGTGCCCCAGCAGGATGGCGGCGGACCAGAGGGCGATCGGGCGGAGCGAACATTGAATATGGGGTGACATGAGAATGACTATGCTACATCTGTTACAGCCGATATCAATCTTACCATGAATTTTAAGGGCTGGCTCCTTCTCCTCTATGCCCTGCCCGCGCGCAGCGGCACGCAGCGGGTCAGCCTGTGGCGCAAGTTGAAGAAATCCGGCGCGCTCCCGCTGAAAACCTCGGCTTATCTGCTGCCCGAGGCGCCCGCGCATAACGAGCGTTTCCAGTGGCTCGCCCAGCAGATCAAGGACGCGGGGGGCGACGCGACCCTGATTCGGGCGAAGGAAATCGAGGGCCTGTCCCATCGGCAGCTTGTTGCGCAGTTCAACGACGCCCGGGCCGCCGACTACGGTGAACTGGCGCAGGAGATGACGAAACTCCTGCGGGCCAACCGCCGGAAATTGACCGATTCGTTCGAATCCGCGCTGGAGCGCGCGCGGGGCTGGCTGACCGAAATCCAGCAGATCGATTTCTTTGAGTGCCCCCGGGCGCAGGACGCGCTCATGCTGTTGAAGCAAGCCGAGGGCCTGCGCCGTAAGAAAAAATCTGAGCCGGCGCCGGCCCTCCATCGACGCGATTACGCCGGTAAGACTTGGCTCACGCGGCCGCATCCGCAGATCGACCGCGTCGGCTCCGCGTGGCTGATCAAGCGCTACATCGATGCGCGCGCGCGCTTCGTTTTCGCGGCGAAGACCGCGGATCATCCCGCGGCGGTGCCCTACGACATGGCTGACGTGGCGCTCACGCACCACGGCGATGACTGCACGTTCGAGACGCTGCTCCGGCGGTTTTCGATTCGCGATCCGGCGCTGCAAAACATGGCCGAAATGGTGCACGACGCCGATCTCGACGACGGGAAATTTGGCGCACCCGGCGCGGAGGGCATCGACCGCGTGCTCAAGGGCCTCGCGCGGCTGGGCTGGACGGACGACACGATTCTCCAGCACGGCTTCGTCTGCTTCGACGCCCTGCTCGCGCAACTCAAAGGCTCATGAACGACGAAACGAAAATTGCCGTTCCCGGGCATCCCCCCTTCCGCGAGGCGCTGCGATTCTGGCTGAAGCTAGGCTTCATCAGCTTCGGCGGACCGACCGGGCAGATCGCGATTATGCACACGGAGCTGGTCGAAAAAAAGCGATGGATCGGCGAGGGGCGGTTTCTGCACGCGCTCAATTTCTGCATGCTGCTGCCCGGCCCGGAGGCGCAGCAGCTCGCCATTTATTGCGGATGGTTGCTGCACCGGACCTGGGGCGGGATCGTGGCGGGCGCCCTATTCGTGCTGCCGGCGGCGGTGCTGTTGTGGGGGTTGAGCTACGTCTATGTGGTCCACGGCAACGTGGCGTGGATCGCGGCGGCGTTTCACGGGCTGAAGGCGGCGGTGCTGGCGGTCGTGGTCGCGGCGGTGCTCCGCATCGGGCAGAAGGCGCTGAAAAACCAGGTGATGTGGTCGATCGCGGTGGTGGCGTTTGCGGCCATCTTTTTCCTGAAAGTGCCGTTTCCGGTGATCGTGGTGGGAGCGGCGCTCGTGGGGTGGATAGGCGGGTGGAAGTGGGAGAAGGTGTTCAATATCGCGCAAGGGCACGGCGGCGCGCCGAAGAGCGCCGGGCGCGCGGTGATCGACGATGCGGATGACTCGTTGCGGCATGCGGCGCCGTCGTGGGGCCGGGC
>JBDSGI010000269.1:0-3916 GCA_039919035.1 Opitutaceae bacterium | reverse complement strand
TGCGATCCTCTTCGGCTTGGGCAATGCCTCCGGCGCGTTCATCTCCTCCAGCAAGCGCGCGAGGTTCAAGACCGCCACGACGGTCGCCTATCAGGTGGACGACCGCGGCTCCTACCGCGCCTCCTTGGATCACAATCAAGTGCTGAAGGCCGGGCTCGCCGCCATTCGCTATTCGGGCGTGTATGAGGCTCGAAACACCTTTCGCCCGCCGACCGAGGATTTTCAGCGACGGCACTATCTGACGCTCACGTTGACGCCGTTTAAAAAGACGACCCTGCGGGTAAACTTCGAAAAAGGTCTGGTCAACGTGCCGGCCGTGCGCCCCTGGCCGGTGTATGATTCGGTCACGCCTTGGCTCGCCGCCGGTTCGCCGATCCTCTCCGCCTTCACCAACACCGCCGGAGGCAAGCCGGTCGGCACTGTCAACTACGCCAGCACCAGCTTGGTCTCGACCCAGTTTTCCCGCGGCGGCGTCCAAATTCCCACGATGTCACAGGCGAATACCGCCCAAAGCGCCAAGCCAGCCTTCAACCTCGCGGGCTTTCCCCTGAATACTTTCGCCGTGAACGGCAGCACGTTCCGCTCGCTCGTCAATGACTCCATCTACCCGACCTTCGCCACTAATTTTGGCAGCACGGCGCTCCGGCTGAATGACTACAAAACCTATCAAATTTTTCTCGAGCAGCAGGTCACCCGCGATCTCTTTTTCGAACTCGCCTACAACAAGGTGGACAACCGGCTCACTGCCCTGAACGGCGTCGTCGGCCAGCAGGATTTTATCTTCGTCGATCCGAATGCCCGGCTGCCCAACGGCCAGCCGAATCCCAACGTCGGCCGGCTCTACACCGAGGGCGTGCCCACGCGCATCGACGCCCCCGGCAAGAACGAAAACCTGCGGCTCACCGCCTCCTACACTCTCGATTTCACCCGCGCGAAGACGAACTGGCTCCGCTACCTCGGCCGGCATCAGGCGGCCCTTTTTGCCGAACGCGCGGACACGAATGGCTGGAGCAGCAACAACGCCCTGCGCAACGTCACCCCGCTTGCCGCCACGGGCGCCGCCGCCGCCGTCAGCAACGGCGCCAACACGATGGCGTTTCGCTATTATTTCGAGCCCGAGAAGGGCGCGATCGGCACGGCGGCGGGAAAGAGTTACCTGAACTTTCCCGTGCTATATGCCGGCAGCACGCTTCCGCCCGGCGCCGGCACGGGCGCGATCACGCCCGGCTTCATCGCGCAGCAGGGCCTGAACATGAGCTCGTCCAACGTGAAAACGTATGCGCTCGCCACCCAGAGTTTCTTTTGGAAGGACCGGATCGTCGTCACCCACGGCATCCGCAAGGATGAGAACACCTCGTGGCGCGGCACCGTGAGCGATTTTGCCTCGCTACGCGATGCCGCGGGCTTCGCGCCGAGCGGCGATGGCATCGATGTGCGCAAGTTCCTGCCGGGCGCGCGGCGGGAGCGGACCGGTCGCACGTTCAGCCGCGGCCTCGTGTTTCACGCCCTGCCGTGGATGAGTTTCAGCTACAACACCTCCACCAATTTCAAGGTGAACGATTCCAACCTGAACGTCTACGGCGACCTGTTGCCCAATCCCGAGGGCGAGGGCAAGGATTACGGCGTGAAGCTCTCCTTCTTCGACCGCCGGCTGTTCATGGAGTTCACCTACTACACCAACAGCAACGTCAACGCCATCGATCAGGTTTCGTCCGGTGCCTTCGGCGATTTCAAGTCCCATCTCGACCGCACCTGGATCGCGATCGCCAACTTCACCGACGACAATAAATACAACACCTATCCTTACAACGCGATCGGCACCACGTGGCAGGATGCCGTTTCCACCACCTCGAAGGGCTATGAGTTCTCCCTCACGGCCAATCCCACGCCGCAATGGCGCGTGGTGCTCAACGGCAGCAAGCGCGGCGACAACACGACCACCGAGCGCGGGCCGGTCATCACCAAATACCTCGCGGAATATCTCCCGATCATCAGGTCGCACCCCGAGTGGCAAAATCTGAACGTCGGCACCCTCAACATCTCCGTCGCGCAATCCGTGGCCGAGTTGGCGGACACCCTCGCCAACTTCGAAAAAATCCGCGGCAGCCCGTCGACCCACTTTGCCTCCGACTGGACCCTCAATCTCATCCAGTCCTACGAGCTCGGCGGGCGATTCAAGGGCTTCTCGCTCGGCGGCAGCATGAACGCGCGCGGCAAAGCGATCGGCGGTTTTGCGGTGGACTCCGCCAATCTGCTCGATGTGTCACGCCCCTACTCCACGCCCGCCTACGCCAACTTCGGCAGCTGGATCACCTACCATCGGAAAATCTTCCGCGACCGCATCGACTGGCGTCTCCAGATGAACATCCGAAACGTCTTCGACAAGAATACCGTTTACCCGCTCTTCATCGTCGATTCGCGCGATGGCAAGCACACGCCCAGCACCGCCGTTTACACGCTCAAGGAGCCGCGCACTTGGCAGTTCACGAGCACGTTTCGGTTCTGATGTCGCCTTGGCGCCGGCATAACCTGAGGTTCTCCGCCATGCCCTACCCTCGACTTCGCAGCCTCTATCTCGCGGCCGCGCTTATCGGCCCGGCGCTCTTCGGCGCCGCGCCGCGCGCGACCGCGCCCAACATCGTCGTTTTCATCTCCGACGATCACAGCCAGCTTGACTCGCAGGCCTACGGCTCAAACGAGGTGCGCACGCCTCACATGGCACGCCTCGCGGCCGACGGCCTGAAATTCACGCACGCCTTCGTCGCCTCGCCAAGCTGCGGCCCGAGCCGCACCGCGCTCCTCACCGGCCTCTGGCCCGCGCGCAACGGCGCCGAGCCGAATCACAAACCCAAGAACCCCGGCGTCGCCTCGCTCCCGCCCGTGCTCAAGGCCCTCGGCTACGAGACGGCCGCCATCGGCAAAGTCGCGCACAACACCTTCGCGGCGGGCCACGGCTTCGATTTTATCGAGGGACCGAATCCCGGTTTCTCCGAGACGAGCGCCGTCGCGAAATTTCTCGCCGCGCGCGATCCGGCGAAACCGCTCTGCCTCTTCGTCGGCACGCGCCACCCGCACACCGTGTGGAGCGCCGACCGCACCTACGATCCCGCCGCGGTGAAAATCCCGCCCACGCACATCGACACCGCCGTCACCCGCGAGGAGCGCGCCAGTTACCTCACCGATGTGACCAAGGCCGACACGCTGCTCGGCGAAGTGCGCGCGATGGTCCGTGAAAAAATGCCCGGCGACACGCTCTTCATCTACACTGCCGACCACGGCGCCGCGTGGCCCTTCGGCAAGTGGAACCTCTACGACGCCGGCATCCGCATCCCGCTCATCATCGCGTGGCCCGGCCACCTGAAACCCGGCACCACGAGCGACGCGATGGTGTGCTGGCCGGATTTGCTGCCGACCTTCATCGAACTCGCCGGCGGCCAAGTTCCCGCCGGCCTCGACGGCCAGTCGTTCGCCGGCGTCCTGCGCGGCACGACGACCACGCACCGCGACCGCGTCTTCGCCACGCACAGCGGCGATGGCGATTTCAACGTTTACCCAATCCGCGCCTTGCGCACGCGCGACTGGAAATACCTCCGCAACCTCCATCCCGAGTTCCAGCAACACAGCCACATCTCGCGGTCCAGCGGCCCGAGTGGCCTCGTCTATTGGAAAACGTGGCTGACCGCCGCCGAGACGAATCCCGCCGCCGCCGCCACGGTGGCCCGCTACTCCCTCCGCCCCGCCGAAGAACTCTACGATCTCCGCACCGATCCTCACGAGCTGCACAACCTTGCCGCCGCTCCCAACCAAGCCCAACGCCTGGCCGAGATGCGCGGCGAACTCGACGCCTGGATGAAGCAGCAAGGCGACAAGCAAACCGTCTTCGGCAGACCGGTCCTCCGCGGCGAGCCCGTCACGT
>JBDSGI010000268.1:0-4942 GCA_039919035.1 Opitutaceae bacterium | reverse complement strand
AACATCCTTGCCATCGAGGACGAGGAATTCGCGTTGGTCGTTGAGCTTGGTCACGAGCACCGCGTAGCGCGATTCGTCGGGACTATACACGAAGGTGCCGATGCCCGCGAAATCGCCGACCGCCTGTCCGTCCACCATGAGCCGTTGATAGAAGTTCCTGTCCTTCTCGATGCCATCCTGCACATACCAGAAGCGCTTCCCCGTTCTGGAAAAGCCGTGCTTGATGAAGGGACTCTGGCCGTTTTTGGCCGCCACACGCGCCACTTCCTTGCCGTCGATGACTAGGATGGCCTCGGTGCCGATAATGGCGCTATAGGCGTGGTGGCTGCCGTCAGCGGTGAGCGAAATTTGCCCGAAGCCGCGGTCGAACCGCGGGCCCTCCACGCCGTCGACCAGATAAGCGAATCGGCTGCCTTTCGGCACGAGGGAGACGCCGCGCAGGCCCGACTTGCTCACGGGATCGAAGTGGAAGGTGCTGGGAGTTTGGGTCGCAGGGGCGACGACGACGGCCTCGACCTTGGCTTGGGCGAGGAGCGAAACAGGCGCGGCAAGCGCGCCGAGGAGGGTGACGAGGGGAGCGAGGAGGAGGCGTGGTTTCATGGACGGCTGGAGGAAAAAAGCATTTCCGTTTCGCGCGGGCGAAACACATGAGCGGTTCGGACGATGGCGACGGGTGAGAAATTCAAAAAACTGGCAGTGGAGTAAGAGGAGCCGCGCGCAGGGCGAATTCGGGAGCGAATTGGGGGCGGCTGCCGGCGGGGTTGGCCGGCGGTCGCTGTAGGCTTGGGGAAGCTTAAAACCTGCCATGAATCCGGGTCGGATTACAACCCCGCGATTGTTTCAAAGAGGCGCCCGATTTCGATCGAGCGGGACGGATTGTGGCCGCCGGGAGGGCGCGATTACCGGGCGCGCCAGAGTTGGGCTGGCATTTAGACTCTTTGCCGGCTAACGAATCAGCATAACCTTATGATGAACTCCCGCTGTCTTCGTCTTGCCCTGTTCGCCGCAGTCGCCGGCTTGTTCGCCGGCTGCTCGGCGGAAAGCAAACGCCTTCGTTTGCTGGAGCGCGCGGAGGGATTCCAAAAGGCCGGGGACTTGGAGCGAGCCCGCATCGAATATCAAAATGTGCTGCAGCTGCAGCCCGACGACCTGCTCGCGAACGAGGGGTTGGCGACGATCTGGTATGACCGCGGAGCAACCGTCCGTGCGATTGCTCAACTGTCGAAGGTGGTGACTTTGGCACCCGGCAATCTCGACGCCCGCCTCAAGCGCGCGCAGCTCCTGGCGGCCTTGGGCAAAGGGAACGACGCCGGCCGGGAAGCGCTGGCGATTCTCGGTCGGTCGAGCAGCGCCGCCGAGGCGCTCGTTTTGCTGACCGAGTCGGTGCGCGATGCAGCCGACCTCAAGGGAGCGGAGGAATATCTGCAGAAGTTTTCGGAGAAGGACACCGTGTCGTATCACATCGCTGCGGCGAATCTGTTCAGCTTCCGCGGAGATCGGGTGAAGGCGAGGGCCGCGCTCGACCGCGCCGTGGTGATCGACCCGAAGTCTGCGGCCGCCCACACTGCTATGGCTGGGCTTCACACGGCCATGGGCAAACCGGCGGAAGCCCGGGCCGAGTTTAAGTTGGCGGCGGACCTCACCCCGGTTCGCTCGCGCACGCGAGTGCAGTATGCGGGTTATCTCGCCCAAACCGGCTCGTTGACCGAGGCCGCGGCGATGCTGAACGACATCACCCGCCAGGCGCCGGACAGCCAGCTCGCCTGGCGGGCGCTGGCCCAAATTTCAATGGCGGAGAAACGGCCGGATGACGCCGTTCGCTTTCTGGAAAAGGCGCTCGCGCTCGATGCGGCGGATTACGAGGCCTTGGTCATGCGCGCGCGTATCGGGCAGACTCAGGGCGATCTGAAAAAGGTCATCGCAGAATATCAGCGGATCGGGACGACCTTTCCTGGCTTGGGATTGGAAAAGCACCAGCTTGGGATTTTGTTGCTTCAAACCAATGATGTGGCCGGTGCGACCACCGCGCTGGAGCAGGCCGTCGCGTTTTATCCCGACAACATCGAGGCGACCGTTCTGCTGGCGCAGCTTCAGCTCCGGGCCGGGGAACACCAGCGCGTGGCAAGTTCCATGGCCGCTCTTTTGAGCCGCCGGGCTGACCTCGTGCAGCCGTATTTGCTGCTCATCGATGCGACAAAAGCGCTGGGCAAGCTCGACGAACTGGTGGCCGTGTTCAGCCAAAACCTCAGCGCCAATCCCAAGAACGTGCTGCTTCACCACATGCTTGGACTCACCTACGGGCAGCAAAAGAAACCGGTCGAAATGCGGCAGAGTTTGGAGAAGGCGCTCGAACTGGCGCCCAGTTTCGCGCCCGCGATGGCGGAGCTCGGCAACCTTGATTTGCAGGAGGGCTAGCCGGAGGCGGCGCTCGCCCGGGCGCGGGAGATGATCCAGAAGCAGCCGAAGCTGGCCGCCGGGCCGTTGCTGGCCGCGCGCGCCTATGAGGCGCAGAAAAAATGGAGCGAGGCCGAGGCGGCGGCGGTGGACGCCGTTCGACTCGATCCGAATCAGCCGCTCGCCCTCGGCGTGCTCGTGCATGCTTTCGTAGCGCGCAAGGACGAACCTGGCATTGGCGGAAAAATCGAGACGTTTCTGGCCGCGTTTCCGAATGAACTTTTCGCGGTCCGCATCGCGGCCGAATCGTTCGTGGCATTGAAAGACTATCCAAGGGCGCGCGACGTCTATGAGAAATTCATTGCGGCCAATCCGAATTTTCCGCTGGTGCTGAACAATCTCGCCGCGCTTTACGGCGACCAATTGAAGCAGCCGGAGCGGGCGTTGGAACTTGCGCGGAAGGCCCGCGCGCTCGCACCGAACGACCCTTCAGTTGCGGACACGCTCGGTTGGATTCTCATCCAGCGAAAGGAATTTGCGGAGGCGCTGCCCTTGGTGGAAGAAAGCGCCAAGACGCTCTCGACCAACGGTGAGGTGCAATATCACGTCGGCGTCGCAAATCGCGCCTTGGGTAAGAAGGAGCCGGCGATTGCGGCATTTCGCCTTGCGGTCGCCGCGCCAGAGGAATTCGCGGGCAAGGCCGACGCGAAGCGCCTGCTGGCCGAACTGGAAGCGGCGAAGTAGTCGTCCGCTGCGTAGGGCGGCCTGCTCCGGACCCGGGGCTTTCCGGGTGACGCCGGTTGACCAACGGCAAATCTTTCGGCATCGATCAGTCTGATTTCGCGGAAACTTCCCCTCATGCCGATTCCCCGCCAGCTCTTTCTCCTCGCGCTTTTTCCCTTCGCCCTTCGAGCGGAGGAAAAGGTCACTTTCAACCAGCAAATCCGGCCGATTCTCGCGGAGAACTGTTTCGCGTGCCACGGTTCCGACGCTTCGCATCGCAAGGCCAAGCTGCGCCTCGACCTCGCGAGCGGCGCGACGGCGGAGCGCGATGGGGTCCGCGCAATTGTGCCGGGGGATGTGGCGAATTCTGAACTATGGCAGCGCATCATCAGTCCCCACGAAGACGAGGTGATGCCGCCGCCCGAGTCGCATAAGCCGCCGCTGAAGCCGGCGCAACGCGAACTCATCAAAAAATGGATCGCCGACGGTGCGGTGTATCAGAATCACTGGGCCTACGAGCCGGTGTCGCGCCCGGCACTGCCAACGGTGGCGGGCGGCGCGGCCGACCACCCTGTGGATCGGTTTGTCGGGGCGAAACTCGCTGCGCGTAAACACGCGCTGGTACGGGAAGCGTCGCCCGAGGTTTTATTCCGTCGGGTCACGCTCGATCTCTCGGGGCTGCCGCCGACGCCGGAGGACGTGGACACCTATCTCGCTGACCGCGCGCCGGGCGCTTACGAACGCGCGGTCGATCGATTGCTGGCCTCGCCGCACTACGGCGAGCAGTTCGGCCGTCACTGGCTTGACGCGGTGCGTTATGGCGACACCCACGGCCTGCACCTCGACAACGTTCGCATGATCTGGCCCTACCGCGACTGGGTGGTCAATGCGTTCAACCGCAACCAGCCGTTCGATCAGTTCACCGTCGAACAAATCGCCGGCGACATGCTGCCGAATCCCCGCATCGATCAACTCGTCGCGACGGGCTACAACCGCTGCCTGCTCACGACCTCCGAGGGCGGCTCGATTGAGGCCGAGGCGGAGATGCGCAACACCGCCGATCGCGCTGACACGACGGCGGCCGTCTGGCTTGGCCTCACCGCCGGCTGTGCCTCCTGCCACGATCACAAATTCGATCCGATCGCGCAGCGGGAATACTATGCCTTTGGCGCGTTCTTCAAGGGCCTCGCCGACCGCGTGTGGGATGGCAACATTCCGCGGCCCGGTCCGCTCGTGTTGCTGGCCGATGCCCGACAAGAGCGTCGCATCAAGGAAATCGCCGCGGCCCTCCCGCCGCTGCAAGCTGCGCTTTCCGCGCGTGCTGGCGAGTTGGCGGCGAAGGAGCCCGAGGTGGAAAATCTACCCGAGGGCGAAGCACCGCCGGAGAAAACGTCCAAGAAGCCCGTGACCTACGAGGTCGTCTGGGCGGAAGATGGCGACATGCCCACCGTGGCAGGATTCGGGCGGCCTCCGCTGGCGGGCGAATGGCGCGGGGGCGAAGGCGTGCCGGTGGTCGGCGGGCAGCGCGCACTGCGGCTGGAGGGTAAGGTGGAGCGACCGGTTAATTTTTCGACGGGCGAGGTGCCGCTTTTGGTGCGCACGGCGGCGATTGGTTTTGTTCATCTCAATCCCGACCCGGCCCGGCCGCCGCGCGCAGTGAGCCTGGAGTTTATCGGCGACGGCGAGACCAAGCGGCTCGTCTGGGGCGATCCCGAGGCGTTTGGGGCCGAGGTGGCCAAGACGGCCATCGTCGTCGGTCCGATGCCGCCGGCTGGCGTCTACACGCGCTTGGAGATCGATGCGATCAAGACCGGCCTGGCGCCGA
>JBDSGI010000267.1:0-3156 GCA_039919035.1 Opitutaceae bacterium | reverse complement strand
TGCCGGCGGTTTCCCGGGTGCAGCCACTCACGATTACGGAACAGCCCGCCTCGCTATCCGCCCCCATCGGCGGCACGGTGGCGCTGGCCGCGGCCGTCGAGTCGAACCCGCCCGCGACGTTCACTTGGTTTAAGAGCAATAGTAACGTGCAGGTGCCCGGCGCCAGCGGCCAGTCGCTCGTCTTGCGCAATGTCGGCAGCGCCGACGCGAACAACTACTACTTCGTTGCGACCAGCTGGTCGGCGCCGGCGCGGCAGGCGTTTCGCAACCTCAGCTCAAACCGCGCGACCCTCACTGTGGTATCACCGCAGCCTAGCCCGTCGCGGGTGGCGAACCTCTCGATTCGCAGCTTGGCTGGGGCCGGGGCCGAGACGCTGATTGTGGGTTTCGTGGTGGGCGGCGCGGGCACGATGGGCGGCAAGGGCCTACTGGTGCGCGGCATCGGCCCGGCGCTGACCGGGTTCGGCGTGCCCGGCGCGTTGCTCGACCCGCGACTGGAACTGTTCTCCGGCGCGAGCAGCGTCGCGCAAAACGACGATTGGGGCGGCGGCGCGCCCCTCGCGGCGACTTTCGCCAGCGTTGGCGCGTTTGCGCTGACGGGCAGCCCGCGCGATGCCGCGCTGGCCGATCCGGCGCTCGCACCGGGCGCCTACACCGTCCAGATCTCCGGGAATGGTGGAGCAACCGGCGTCGCTCTGGCGGAGCTCTACGACACGACTGTATCGGCTCAGTTTTCCAATACCACGGCGCGGCTGACCAACGTGTCGGCTCGCACTCGCGTGGGCACGGGCGGTGACATCCTCATCGCGGGCCTGAGCATCGCTGGAACGCTGCCGCGCACCGTGCTCATTCGCGCGATCGGACCGGGACTGGCGCAGTTCGGCGTCACCGGCACGCTCGCCGATCCCGGGCTGGCTTTGTTCAGCGGTGCCGCGCGGATCAACCAGAACGAGGACTGGGGTGGCAACGCCGACCTTGTGGCGCTGGCGGATTCAGTGGGCGCATTTCGACTGCCGTCTGGCTCGAAGGACGCGGTGCTCGCGATCACGCTTCCGCCGGGCGCCTATTCGGTGCAAGTGGCCGGGGCGGAGGGCGGCACCGGCGTGGCGCTGGTCGAAGTTTACGAGGTGCCGTGAGCGCCGGCGCGGCTCATCCGCCCATCTTGAAACTCGCGCTGACGTTGAACACCGCGCTTACGATGGCGAAGGCAATGAAGCCCACGAAAATGAAGACCCCCATCAACACGCCGCTCGCGATCACTTTGGTGAACATGTTCAGCTGGTTCGAAATCAGCTTCTGGTAGGTGGTCGCGATCTTCTTGAGGCTCGGGACGAGGTTGCCGGTGTTTTCACCAACCGCGAGTTTGTCGAGCACGAGGTCCGGGAAGCACGCGGTGCGCGCGAGCGCGATCGAGAGCGCCTCGCCCTCAAGCACCCGCGCCGTCGCGGTGTTAAACGCGGCGCGGTGCACGGAATTGCCGATTTGCTTTTCCGTCATGCGCAGGGCCTCTGCGGCGGTGATGCCGTTTTCCAGCAGAACCGAGAGCGTCTGGGCAAATGCCAGCACCGTCTGCGAGATCGCGAACGGGCCGACGAGCGGAAGTTTCAGGAGCCACCCATCGGTGACGGCGCGGCCGCCGGCCGTCTGCCGCCAGCCGACAAATGAAATGAACGCGCTCGCGAGCAGCAGCAGCGTGACCACTCCGTAGATGCTGAGCGCGAAGTTCGAAAATCCGATCAACAGCGAGGTGGACGCCGGCATCTTTCCCCCGAGCGAGGTGAGCAAAATTTTCAACCGGGGCAGGAGGAACGTGAGAAAAAACAAGATCACACCGCCGGCGACCGTGACCATGAAGATGGGATAGGCGAGCGCCGCGAGCAGCTGGCGGCGCAGCTCGCGCTGCTCCGTCAGGTGGGAGATGAGCCGCTCGAGCGTTTCGTTGAGCGAACCCGTGGCCTCGCCGGCTTGGATGAGATTGGTGATCGACGGATCGAAGATGTGCGGGGTCGAGGCCATCGCGCGGGACAAAGGCGCGCCCTCGCTGATTTGCTCCCAGATGCCGGCGGCCAGGGCGCGGAGCTTCGGCTCTTTGAGCCGCACGGAGAGCAGGCGCACGGCTTCGCCGGCGGAGAGCCCGCTCGTCGCCAAGTCATGCAGGGCTTCCAGAAAAGGCAGGCATTCCTTGCGCGTCGGCTGGGGCGCGCCACTCAGTGAAACGCCCCGGGCGGGTGCCGGTGTCGCTGTGGTTGATACCGCCGTTTTCGCGGCGGGGGGCTTCTTCGCACTAGCCGCAGTGGCGATCTCGGTGACGGAGGCCACTTGGAGCCCGCGCGCCGCGAGCAAGCGCAGCGCGTCCTTGCGGGCGGGCGCCTCCAGCTCGGCGGAAAGAGATTTCCCCGTGCGGTCGCGGGCGGTGTAGGCGAAGCGGGCCATGCGCTACTTCTCCGTGACGGTGATCACGCGGAGGACTTCGTCGAAGGTGGTGTGGCCGGCCTTCACCTTGGCCCAGCCGCTCTGGCCGAGGGTGCGCATGCCGTGTTTGCGCGCGCAATCGGCGAGCGTGCGCGTGCTCTCGCGCTTGAGCACGAGCTCGTGCATCTCGTCGTTGAGGCGGAAAATCTCGAAGATGCCGATGCGCCCGCGGTAGCCGGTGCCACGGCAGCGGTCGCAGCCGACGGGCGAGCGCAGCTCCTCGATGTTCTCCGCTTCGGCCGGATCGCAGCCGAGGATGGCGAGGTTTTCGATCAGCTTCACCTTCGCGATTGGCGCGGGCTTGGAGCATTCCATGCAAAGGCGGCGCACCAGCCGCTGGGCGATCACGAGCTCGATGGCGGAGGCGACGAGGAAGGGCTCGATCCCCATGTCCACGAGGCGCGTGATGGCGCCGGGGGCATCGTTGGTGTGCAGCGTGGAGAAAACCAAGTGGCCGGTCAGCGAGGCACGGATGGCGATCTCGGCGGTGTCTTTGTCGCGGATTTCCCCGACCATGATCACGTCGGGGTCCTGGCGCAGCACATGGCGGAGCGCGTCGGCAAACGTGAGGCCGATCTCGGGGCGCACCTGCATCTGGTTCACGCCGGGCACTTCATACTCGATCGGGTCCTCGATCGTGATGATGCGGAGATCGGTGGAATTTATCTTTCGCAGAAAGGCGTT
>JBDSGI010000266.1:0-3832 GCA_039919035.1 Opitutaceae bacterium | reverse complement strand
TGGCTCGATCGGTTGCAGGCGATGCAGGCGAGGAATGTGCTGTGGCAACTGAGCCGGAAGCGGCTGCTGCAGGTGCTGGTGGGCGTGTTGTTCGTGACGGGCGCGGTGATTTTTTCAGAGCAGATTTTCTCGATTATCGCAGGCTGGATCGGGCCGGGCAAACTGCCGCCCACGGTGCTGCAAATGGGGCCGTGGATCGCGATGGCGCTGGTGATTGTCGCGCCGCTCTTCGCGATCTGGCGCAACGCGGAGACGCTCGTGCTGCTCTGCGCGGAGGTGTCGACCCGCGGTCACCCCGACGAGGCCAGCCGCCGGCCGATGGTCGAAACCGCGCTGAAAGTGGCCGTGGGCGTGCTGATGGTGCTTTGGCTCTCGGCGATTCTGCCGCTGGAAGGCACGGCGCCGCGCCTGTTAATTGTGAGCGGGATCGTCTCGGTGGCGGCGATGCTGCTGCTCCAACGCAAGCTCGTGCGCTGGCACAGTGAGCTGGAAGTCGAACTCTACAGCGTAATGGACGCGGGCGAATCGAAGATGACGACGACGACCGCGCCCTGGCTCCAGCCGCACCAGGAGTGGAACCTGCACATGATCGATTGCACGCTGCCGGATCTCGCCGACTGCCAAGGCAAGCGGATTCTGGAATTGAACCTGCGCACGCAGTTTGGCTGCTCGGTCGTGGGAATCGAGCGGCAGGGGTTCATGATTTCGCTGCCGACGCCCGACACGGTCCTCTATCCGCGGGACAAGGTGCTGTTGATGGGCACGACGGATCAGGTGAAGGCGGGTAAAAAGTTCCTTGGAGCCGTGTCGGGCGCGCCGCCCGCCGACTCGGTGTTTGCGGAGGTTCAGATGGCAGCGGTCGCGGTGCCGGCAGGGAGTCGGGCGGGAGGCCGCGCCTTGTTGGATTTGAAACCGACGGAGACGCACGGTGTGCTGGTCGCCGGCATCAACCGCCACGGTCTTCGCATCCTCAATCCCAAGGCGCAGGAGGCACTGCGGGTGGGGGACGAGATTCTCATCCTCGGCACGCCCGTGCAGATTTCGCGGTTCAAGGTGTGGCTGCGCGAGCTGCCTGAGGAGGAAGGCGGCGCGGCGCTTAGCTAGGCGCAAAAAAAGCGCGCCGGACGGCGCGCTCGGGAAGAGGACCGCGGCCAGCAGCGGCTCAGTGGGTGCCGTGGGTGGTGGTCGGCTCGACTTTTTTGGGCTCCACGGGTTTGGCTGGCTCGGGCTCCGGGTCGTCCTTGGTGGATTTTTTGAATTCCTTGATCGACTGCCCGAGGCCCTTGGCGAGACCTGGGAGTTTCGAACCGCCGAAGAGAATGAGCAAAATCACCATGATAATGATGAGTTCTGGCGCGCCGAGGCCCATAAAGGCGGCGAAGGAAACAGTGGTCGAGCACATGATGCAGGAAAGCTAGGCCGCATGTCCGGCCTGTAAAGCGGGAAAAGGGATTTACGGGGCGAGCCATACAACCTCGTCGCCGGGGGTCGGTTGACCGGATATTATCCCGGTCCCGAGCGTGCGGCCGCGTAGGTAGCGGGAAGCGCGGAGCCGGGCGGTCTCGCGGAGCTCCAGCGTGCGGGTGATCAATTCCGCGCCGGCCGCGAGCGCGTCCGCCGGTGCGTCGCCGGACACTTCAAGAAAAGCGAAGCCGTTCGCGGGGTCCACGGCGATGACGCGCCCCACGATGAGCCGGGGGCTGGGCAGCAACGCGCCATCGGCCAGGACGGCGGGTTTCGGGTTGGGCCCTTGGGTCGCGCAGCCGGTCAAAAATAAAGCCGACGCCAGCAGCAGGAGGGCGCGGGCGGCGGGATTCATCCGAGGACAAGGCGTGTTGGCGATTGGCCGGGATTGGGCCTCGCCGCCGATTCCCTCAGAGCTTCGGGAGCGGGAAGCCGAGGCCGCCGGGCAGGCTGCCGGCGCCGAGCAGCCCACTTGAGGTGCCAGGCATGCCCGAGCCACCGGGGGCGGGAGCGGGCGCACCCGGCGCGCCGGCCGGGCGGGTGGTGGCGGCGACCTTCATGAGATTCTGCGCGTTGTCGATCTGCTCGGCGTCGAAGAAGCCGTGCAGCTGGCGAATGCGCGTCGGATGGCGCATTTTCCGCAGCGCCTTCGCCTCAATTTGGCGGATGCGCTCGCGGGTGACTTTGAATTGCTTGCCGACTTCCTCGAGCGTGCGGCTGTAGCCATCGACGAGGCCGAAGCGCAGTGACAACACGCGGCGCTCGCGCTCGGTGAGGGTATCGAGGACATCGATGATCTTTTCGCGGAGGAGCGAATAGGCCGTCATGTCGTAGGGATTCTCGGCGGACTTGTCCTCGATGAAATCGCCAAACGACGTGTCGTCGCCATCGCCCACCGGCGACTGGAGCGAGATGGGCTGCTGCGCCATCTTCATGATCTGCTGCACGCGCTCGACGGGCAGGTTCATTTCGTCCGCGACTTCTTCGGGCGTCGGCTCATGGCCGTATTCCTGCAGGAGCTGCTTCTGCACCTGCATCACTTTGTTGAGCGTCTCGATCATGTGGACCGGGATGCGGATGGTGCGCGCCTGGTCGGCGATGGAGCGGGTGATGGCCTGGCGGATCCACCATGTGGCGTAGGTGGAGAATTTGTAGCCGCGGCGATACTCAAATTTCTCGACGGCCTTCATCAGGCCCATGTTGCCCTCCTGGATGAGGTCAAGGAACGAGAGGCCGCGGTTCGTGTATTTCTTCGCGATGGAGATGACGAGACGCAGGTTGGCCTCGACCATCTCGGTCTTGGCTTTGTGGGCTTCGCGCACGTGGACCATCGTCTGGTTCACGATGGCGATAAGCTCGGCGGGCGGGACGCGGTGCTGCGCCTCGATTTGCTTCAGGCGCGCGTGGATCGGCTTGGTGTCGATCGCCGCGTCCTTCTTGGTCTTCGGGTGCTTCGCACGGTCGAGCTGCTGATTGAGCGACTCGATCTCCTCGATGGTGGGGCGGAGGTTTTCGAGGTATTCCTCGTATACCTTCAGCTTGAAATAGAATTTCGCGAAGAAGGAGCGGAGGACGTTTTCGCGCTTCTTGAACTTCGAGTGGACTTTCTTTTTTTCCGCCTCGCCCTTGGCGTGGAGGTATTCCTCCCAGCCTTCGGCAACCGACGACTCGGATTTTACGGTGTTGTCGACGAGCTTTTCCAGCCCTTTGAAATACACCTCGCGGGACTCGATCTTCTTGTCGATGACGACGCGGTCGAAACGTTCCTCGCGATTTAGCAGCTTGGCGCCGAGCCCACCGATATAGCCGCCGATGACGGCCGCCTGGAAGAGCGCTTCCTGAGCGCGGAGCTCGGCGGTTTCGATGCGCTTGGAAATTTCCACTTCCTGCTCGCGGGTCAGCAGGGGGACCTGGCCCATCTGCTTGAGATACATCCGGACGGGGTCGTCGAGGATGTCGTTCTGAGACGTGCGGGATTCCTCTTCCTCCGCCTCTTCCTGGCGCTGCTTGTAGTCCTCGACTTGGTCGGGCTCGAGAATCTCGATTTCGAGGTTCTGCAGAATGGACAGGACGTTGTCGATTTCCTCCTGGTTCTCGACAGACTCCGGGAGCGCCTCGTTGATGTCGTCGAACGTGAGGTAACCCTGCTCCTTCGAGAGCCGGATGAGGTTGCGAATCTTGTCGTTGATTCCGCCGGGCACGGCATTTTCAGCGGCGGTCGCACCGCCCTCGGCGGAGTGAGACGCGGTTTTGGCGAGGGCGGCCTCGACGGCTTCGGACTGGGAGGAATCGGCAGACTTGGACTTGCGCGGCATGGAGAAAGGAGGAAGACGACCTACAGAGTGAAAACGACCGAACGAAGAACGCG
>JBDSGI010000265.1:0-5786 GCA_039919035.1 Opitutaceae bacterium | reverse complement strand
CGCGACTTTGAGGCCGAGTTGCGCGGCGCGAAACGCACACACGTAGCCGCCGGGACCGGCGCCGATGACGATGAGATCGAAGGAGTCCATGTTAGATGTTTGATGGGCGATGAACGATGGATGGCAGAACCTCAGCCATCACACATCGCACTTCTTCCATTCCTCAAATTCCGATCAGGAGGCGCGACGGATCCTCGATGGCCTGTTTCACCTTCACGAGGAAGGTGACGGCTTCCTTGCCGTCGACGAGGCGGTGGTCGTAGCTCAGGGCGAGATACATCATCGGTCGGATGACGACCTGCCCGTTGAGTGCGACGGGGCGCTCGTTGATGGCATGGAGGCCGAGGATGGCGGCTTGGGGCGGGTTGATGATCGGGGTCGAGAGCATCGACCCGAAGATACCGCCGTTGGTGATGGTGAAGACGCCGCCTTCGAGATCGGCGAGGGTGATCTTGCCGTCGCGCGCGCGCTTGGCGACGTCGGCGATGGACTTCTCGATCGCGGCCATGCCGAGGCTGTCACAGCCGCGCACGACGGGCACCATCAGGCCCTTTTCCGTGGAGACGGCCATGCCGATGTCGTAGTAGTGATTTTCGACGATGCTGTCGCCGTCGAGTTGGGCATTGACGCCGGGGACTTCCTTCAGGGCATGGACGACGGCCTTGGCGAAGAACGACATGAAGCCAAGCTTGAGGCCGTTCTTTTTCACGAAGTCATCCTGGTATTTGGCGCGGAGCGCCATGACGGCGGACATATCGACCTCGTTGAAGGTCGTGAGCATCGCGGCTTCGTGCTGCGCGGAGACGAGGCGCTGCGCGATCTTGGCGCGGAGCGGTGACATTTTCTTGCGCGTCTGGCGGTCGCCGGTCGGAAGCGCCGCGATTTTAGCTGCGGGCTTTTCGATGGGTGCGATCGGTGCGGCAGCGGGTTTGGCTTCGGTTGCGGCGAGCATGTCGCCCTTGGTGACGCGGCCGGCCTTGCCAGTGCCGGCGACGCTCGAGGGATCGACTTCGGTCTCGGCGGCGATGCGACGGACGGCGGGAGAAGGCGTGGCCTCCTTCGCCGCAGATGTAGCCGGGCTCGCTGAGCCCGGACCGGGGCCACCGGCCGCAGCAACAACGTCCGAATCGATCGTGGCAACGACCTGACCGATGCTCACTTCGTCGCCGGCGGCGACTTTGAGTGAAACTTTGCCGGCGGACTCGGCGAGGCCCTCGCTGGTGATCTTATCGGTCTCCAACTCGAAGAGCGGCTGATCTTTTTTGACGACGGCGCCGTCGGCGACGTGCCACTTGGCGAGGATGCCGGAGGCGATGGATTCGCCCATCGGCGGAATTTTGACTTCAATGGAGGCCATGGCGGAAGACGCGGAAGGTTTCAGAGCGTGAAGGCTTGTTTGAGCAAGGCGGCGAGTTCGAGCTTATGCAAGGCGAGGGAACCCACCGCGGGGGACGCCGAGGCGTCGCGGCCGGCATAGAGCGCCTTGCGGCCAAAGACGTCCTCAAGCTGCGGCGCGATCCAAGTCCAGGCGCCGTTATTTTCGGATTCTTCCTGCGCCCAGATCAGTTTGGCCGAGGCGTATTTCTTGGCGATCTCGGCGAGGCGCTTGCGGTGGAGCGGGTAGAGCTGCTCCAAGCGAACGATGGCGACGTCGTCGAGTTTCTGTTTCGCGCGGTGGTCGGCGAGGTCATAGTAAACCTTGCCCGAGCAGAGGATCACGCGCGCGGCAATTTTCGAATCTTTGAACTGGGAATCGTCGAGGATTTCCTGGAACGAACCGGTGGTGAGCTCGTCGATACGCGAGACGGCGGCGGGGTGGCGCAGGAGCGATTTCGGCGACATGACGATAAGTGGTTTCTTCACGTCGCGCTTCACCTGACGACGGAGGGCATGGAAGAAATTCGCGGGCGCGGTGATGTTGGCGACCTGGATGTTGTCCTCAGCGCAGAGCTGGAGAAAGCGTTCGAGGCGCGCGGAGCTGTGCTCGGGTCCCTGGCCCTCGTAACCGTGGGGGAGGAGCAGCACGATGCCGCAGGTGCGCTGCCACTTCGATTCGCCGGCGGCGAGGAATTGGTCGATGATGACTTGAGCGCCGTTGACGAAGTCGCCGAACTGGGCTTCCCAGATACAGAGCAGCTCGGGATAATCGAGGGAGTAGCCATAGTCGAAGCCAAGCACGGCGGCCTCGGAGAGCAGGGAGTTGTAAACGCAGAACCGCGCCTGCTTCGGATCGAGGTTTTTCAGCGGCGCGTAGATGGCGTCGGTCTCCATGTCGTGAAGCACCGCGTGGCGATGGCTGAAGGTGCCGCGTTCGCAGTCTTGGCCGCTCAAACGGATCGGGTTGCCTTCGAGAACCAGGGTTCCAAAAGCGAGGGCTTCGGCAAAACCCCAGTCGACCGGACCGCCGTCGCGATGCGCGGTCGCACGGGCGTCGAGGAAGCGTTTGATTTTGGGATTCGGTTTGAAGTCCGCGGGGACCGTGGTGAGGCCCGCGACCACGCGATCGATGGTCTCGCGCCGGGATCCAGTGGGGACGGATTTGAAATGAAAGTCGGGCTGAAAAACCGCCGTCGAACCAGCGAAGCCCTGCTCCTTGTCGGCGGCGCGCTTGGCGGTCTTGGCGACCTCGGAGGCCTTGGCGCGCTTGAGGTTGCGTTCAAGGGCGGCGGAGTATTCAACGCGAATCGCCTCGGAGTCGGCCTCGGTCACGACGCCTTCGGCGACGAGCTTGCGCGTGAGGATGGCGGAGATCGGCGGATGACTGGCGATTTTTTTGTAGAGCAGGGGCTGGGTGAACGCCGGTTCGTCCGTCTCGTTATGGCCGTGCTTGCGGTAGCAAAACATATCGATGACGACATCGCGCTGGAATTTCTCGCGAAACTCGAGGGCGAGGCACGCCACGTGGCAGACGGCCTCGGGGTCGTCGCCATTTACGTGGAAGATGGGCGCCTCGATCATCTTGGCGACGTCGGTGCAATAGCGGGTCGAACGCGCGTCGCGGGGCAGGGTGGTGAAACCGATCTGGTTGTTGACGACGATGTGCAGCGTGCCGCCGGTCTTGTAGCCGGGGAGTTGGGAGAAGTTGAGCGTCTCGGCGACGATGCCTTGGCCGGCAAATGCGGCGTCGCCATGGATCAGCAGGGGAAGCACGGCGGTGCGGCGCTCCATGTCGCCCCGGATGCGCTGGCGCGCGCGGGCCTTGCCCTCGACGACGGGGTTGACGATTTCGAGGTGCGAAGGGTTGGCGGCGAGGCGGACCTCGACCTTCTTGCCTGACGCGGTTTCGAGCACGGCTTCGTAGCCGAGGTGGTATTTCACATCACCGTCGCCCCCGACCTGCTCGGGCATGTAGTTTTCGGAGAACTGTTCGAAGAGCACGTCGAAGTGCTTTCGCATCACACTGGTGAGAATATTCAGCCGGCCGTGGTGAGCCATGCCCATGACGACCTCTTCCACGCCGAGGCTGGGGCAATGCTCGATGATGCTGTCGACGGCCGCCACCATCGTCTCGCCGCCCTCGAGGGAGAAGCGTTTTTGGCCGACGTATTTCGTGTGGAGGAAACGCTCGAAGAGCTCGGCCTTATAGACGCGGCGAAGGATGCGGATGCGCTCCTCGGGGGAAAACTGGGGCTGGTTGCGCGTGATTTCCATCCGATCGCGGAGCCAGTAGCGCACCTCGACGTCCTGGATGTGCATGTATTCGACGCCTATGTGATCGCAGTAAGTTTGGCGCAGCGCGGTCAGGATGTCGCGGAGCTTCATCTGGCCGCCACCGAGGTAGGTGCCGATGTCGAAGGTCGTGTCGAGGTCGGACTCGTCGAGTTTGAAATTAGCGAGCGAGAGCTTCGGGTGAGTGGGCGGCCGGTCGCCGAGCGGATCGAGGTGGGCGTCGAAGTGGCCGATGGCGCGGTGGGTGTTGATGATCCGGTGGACGTGCGACTGCTTGAGGCTGTCGATGATGGGGGCCTTGGCGGCAGCCTTCGGGCCGGTGGCATCGGCGGCGGCGAGGGCCGCGACCGGCGATTCGCCGTTCGAGGCGAGCGTGAAGCCCTGGAAAAAGGCGCGCCACGTGGGGTCGACGGAGTTGTTGTCGTTTAACCACGACTGATAGGTCGCCTCGATGAGCTCGGCGTTGGCGAGAGAGGAGAGGGAAGTGCGATTCATGGGATGATTGGACTGCGGCGGAGACCGGGCAGTGGAGAAAATAGGGACGGGCAGCGAACCACGTTCCCCGGGCCGACACAAGTATGCGCCGGCAGAGGGTCGGGATTGCAATCACGCTTAAGGTGGGTAACAGCCGGATTAGCAATTTCGCCACGCACCATGGAACCACAGATTAAGGCCTCCCTCACCTCCCTGCTCGCCGCGATTAAGGTCGCGGATGGTCAAACCGTGGCCGAGGAAATGGCCAAACTCGATGACTTCGTGGCTCGCGGGCGGGCCGGTCTGCACCCGCAGCTCGCCCATTTTCTGGAAAATCGCAGCTACGCCAAGGCCCTGATGTTTCTGGGCGGCGAAACGAATATCCCGGTCGGGGCCTGCGGTGGCCGCGCGGCGAAAAAGTGAGGTGAATGTCATGAGCAACGGAAAAATCTCCACGGACGGCGGTCAGGGCTTGGGACAGAATCCATTTGGCGCGTTGAGCGGCGCGGGCTTACCCAGCGCACCCTTGAAAGCCGCGTCGCTTGCATCACCCGCCGTAAAGCCGGCTGCTCCGGCCAAGAATCGCGGACGCGTGGACATCCGCCGCGAGACCGGCAATCGCGGGGGCAAAACGGTGACGGTCGTCGATGGCTTCGTGGGCATCGGCCTGCCGGAAAAGGAACAGCTCACCAAGAAAATGCGCGCCGCGTGCGGCTGTGGCGGCACCGTGAAAGACGGCGCGATCGAAATTCAGGGCGACCAGCGCGAGAAGATCGCGGCGATTCTGAGCGCGGCGGGGTTCCGGCCGGTGATGGCGGGAGGGTAGGAACGAACTGACTTGCGAACGGGCCTACGCCGCCAATCCCGCGGTGAGCGCCAGCGCGCCCTTGGCGCGATTTAGGATGTAAAGGTGATAGCCGGGGGCGCCGTGCGCGAGGAGGTCCCGGATTTGAGTGAGGGCCCAGTCGATGCCGATGGTTTCGACGACGTCGGTGTTTTCGGCGGCGACTTCCAAGCGAGTGAGCAGTTGCTTGGGCAGGGCGGTGCCGCACATCGCGGTGAAGCGCTGGATCTGTTTCAGCGAGAGCACCGGCATGATGCCGGGCACGATCGGGATGGTGATGCCGGCGGCGCGGCATTTTTCGACGAAGCGATAATAGACGCTGTTGTCGAAAAAGAGCTGCGTTGTGATGAAGGCTGCGCCGGCATCGACCTTGCGCTTGAGATTCGCGAGGTCGATTTCGAGCGACGGCGCCTCGGGGTGCTTTTCAGGGTAGCCGCCGACGCCGAGGCACAGATCGACGTGGCGCGCCTGCAACAGCGCGACGAGGTCGCTGGCGTAGCGCAGACCGTCCTTGTAGGGCGTGAAACTCGTTTCACCCTTCGGGGGATCGCCGCGCAGCGTCATGATGTTTCGAAAACCGCCGGCGTGGATGCGGTCGGCGACGGCAGACAGCTCCTCACGCGAGTGGCCGACGCACGTGAGGTGCGGCATCACCGTGAAGCCGAAATCACGCTTCAGAAAATCGCAGACTTGCGCGGTGCGGTCGCGGGTCGTGCCGCCGGCGCCGTAGGTTACGGAAACAAAGTCCGGGTTCATCCGCTTGAGCGCGGTGGCGGTCGCGCACAGGGCCTCAACGCCG
>JBDSGI010000264.1:0-5879 GCA_039919035.1 Opitutaceae bacterium | reverse complement strand
ATGGCCAGCGCGAGGGCGGTGTAGGGCGTCTGTTCGGCGGGTTTGATCACCATCGTGCAACCGGTGGCGAGGGCGGGGCCGGCCTTGCGGGTGATCATCGCGGCGGGGAAATTCCACGGCGTGATCGCGGCGCACACGCCGACGGGTTCCTTCAGGACGAAATGTCGGCGGTCGGTTTGTTTCGCCGGGATGATGTCGCCGTAAACGCGTCGGCCTTCCTCGGCGAACCATTCGAGAAAACTTGCGGCGTAAATGATCTCAGCTCGCGATTCGGCGAGGGGTTTGCCCTGCTCGAGCGTCATGATGCGCGCGAGATCTTCGCGATGCGCGATGAGCAGGTCCGCCCAGGCGCGAAGAATTTTTCCGCGTTCGTGTGCCGGGCGGCGACGCCACGCGGGGAAGGCCGCTTCCGCTGCGAGGATGGCGCGGCGCGTCTCAGCGGTTCCGAGACGGGGAATGCGGCCGAGTTCACGACGGGTGGACGGATTGAGCACTGGCACCGTGCGTCCATCGTCGGCTGAAATCCACTCGCCACCGACAAAGGCGCGTTCGGAAAAGAGGCGGGGGGCGGAAAGGCGATTCATGGGCGGCGCGAACCTAGACGCAACGGCCGCCGTCAACTTCCATGCAGACGCCGGTGACGAAGTTTGAGACGGGGTCGGCGAGGAAGAGCGCGGCGTTGGCGACGTCGGCCGATTCACAGAGGCGGCCAAGCGGGATCGAGGCGAGAAATCGCGCGCGATTTGCCGGCGTATCCTCGACGCCCATGAAGGTCGTGAGCAGCGGCGTGTCAGCGATGGCGGGATTGATGGCGTTGACGCGGATGTTGTCAGGGGCGAGTTCGACGGCCATGGACTTTGTGATGAGAATGACGGCGCCCTTTGAGCCATTATACCAGGTGAGACCGGGGCGGGGGCGGACGGCGGCGGTCGAGCCGATGTTGATGAAGCAGCCGCGTTTTTGTTGACGAAAAACCGGGACACAGTGCACCGCCGAAAGGTAAATGCTCTTCACGTTGACCTGAAAGAGGCGGTCGAAAAATTCCTCGGATACGTTTAGCATCGGCTGGTTGGCGTGGCTGATGCCGGCGTTGTTAACCATAATGTCGAGCTGGCCGAAGCGCGCGAGGGTGGCGGCGACGAGGTCGCGCATGTCGGCGGTTTTCGCCACATCGACACGCTGAGCAATCGCGGTGTGGCCGGCGGCGGTCAGGGCGGCCGCGACCCGCGCGGCGGACTCGGCATTGAGATCGGCGACGACGAGGCGGGCACCTTCGCGGGCGAAGGTGTGGCACATCGCTTCGCCAAAGCCGGAACCGCCACCGGTAACGATGGCGACGAGATTTTCCAGGCGACCGGGATTTTTCATAGGGGAAATTATTTTGCGGTGTAGCCGCCGTCGACGGCGAGGTTGGCACCGGTGATGTAGGTGGAGGCGTCGCTCAGGAGAAACACCACGGAGCCGCCGATCTCGCGGGCCTCGGCCATGCGACCGAGCATCGTCATTTTGCCGTAGCGTTCGAGGAAGTCGGGGGCTTGCGGCTTGGCGGGATTATAGATGCCGCCGGGGGAGACGACGTTGACGCGCACGCCTTTCGCGCCGTAGTGCGAGGCGAGGTAGCGGGTGAGATTGGTCATGCCGCCCTTGTGGAAAAAATAATCGGGCGCGACGGTCGCGGGCATGCCCTCGTAAAGAAAGAGGTTCATGCCGACAGTGCCCATCTGCGAGGAGATGTTGACGATGCTGCCGCGACCGGTGCGGGCCATCGCATCGCCGCAGGCGCGCACGGCGGCAAAAAATCCGGTGGCGTTGACGCGCATGGACTCTTCCCACTTCGCGAGGTCGTCGTCCATGCCGGACATGGTGCGGCTAACGGCGTTGTAGACCATACCGCCGAGCGGGCCGTGATTTTTTTCGAGACGCGCGAGCAGCGCAGTGATCGAGGATTCGTCGAGGAGATCGACGGTTTCGAGAAACACGCGACGGCCGTCTTGGCCGGCGGCGGTGGCTTCGGCGGCGAGCACCTCGGGTTTGCGCGAGGCGACGACAAGGGTGGCTCCGGCGGTGGCAAGGGAGGAGACAAGTGCTCGGCCGAGCAAGCCGGAGCCGCCGAACTGGAGGACGACTTTGCCCGCGAGGGAGAACGAGGAAACGTCAGACATAGGGGGACGTGGGGGCGGGTTTCAGGTCGGCGGGGAGGGTGGCGATGTGGCCGCGGACGAGTTCGAGCCGTTGTTTCACGTAGGCGCTGACGGCGACGACATCGGCGCCGATGCCGAAGAGCTGGTGGCCCTCGGCGACGAGATCGGCAAAGGGCGCGATGAGGCCGGCGGTCATGGCGAACTTGCCGTGTTTGCGCGCAGCGGCGGCGACGCGCTTGCGGGCGGCGACGACTTCCGGGGCGTCGAGCTGGCCGGCTTTGCCCACGCGGTGGCTAAAATCTCCGGGACCGAAGAGAAGGCCGTCGAAACCGGGAACGGCGGCGATCTGCTCGACGTGTTCGAGGGCTTCAGGCGATTCGATTTGGAGAATGACGATGCGCTCGGTGTTGGAGTGATGTAGATAGTCGTCCATTGGGACCATGCAGAACTGACCATCGATGTTGCCGCCATCGAGGGCGCGTTTGCCGAGGGGGTGGAAGCGGACCCACTCGACGATCTGGCGGGCTTCGGCGGCGTCGGCGACGTGCGGCACAAGGATGCCGGTGGCACCGGCTTCAAGCGGGCGGATGTAGTCGCTGTAGCTGCCACGCCCGACGCGGACGATAGAGTCGATGTTGTGGAGCCGGGCGGCCCGGATCTGATTTTCGAGACCGATCCAGTCGTTGGGCACGTGTTCGGTGCAGAGCCAGACGGCGTCGACGCCGGAGAGGCCGGCGATCTCGATCACGCGCGGATCGGAGAGATTGATTTTCAGGATCGTCGGAAGTTGCTGCCGACGGATGAGCGATAGCACTCGGCTGGGGCGAGGAGTCATGGTGAGAGTTGAGATTGAATTTCGGAGATTATGACGCGCCGGCTCCCCTCTTTTTTGCTTGCGATGCCGGCGATAAGGACGGCCATGAGTTCGAGGGTTTCGGCAAAGGGATAGGGTTCTAGGCCGGTGCGCACGTAGTCGATGAAGCTGACGAGCTGGCGGCGGAAGCCCGTGTAGGTGTCGGCAAATTTGATAGTGGTCTGGCCGGTCGTGCCGCAGAGGTGCATCGTTCCGAACGTGGCACCGCCGTCCTTGATGACGGGCAGTGTGATCTCAGCTCCGCTGACGTGGACGAGGTGGGCAATTTCAAAACCGGGGCTCGACTCGAGCCGGATGGAAATGAAGCCGCGGCCGAGGATGCGAAACACGGGCTCGAGCAGATGGATGCCGTAGCGCTCCCAGGTCTTGCAGGTGACGGCGGAGAGCCAGCGGAGTTCGCCGAGTTTCGGAGCGAGCGGTAACAGCGCGTCGAGCTCCGGGGCAAACCTCAGTCCGCTTGACGAGAGGAGGCGCGCGCCAGCGCGTTGCCAGTCGGCGAATATGCGAAGATCGGAAATCGTCAGCGAGAGGGGCTTGTCGATGAATACGGGCAGGCCCGCTTCGACGAAGGGCCGTGCGCGCTCGACGTGATCGAAACCGTCGTCAGTTGAAATCAACACCGCGTCGACCTGACCGATCACGTCCTGAGGGCGGGCGACGATGTGCGGAATTCGCGCGGCGGCGGCAACTGGCGGCGCGTCCTCGGCTCGATCGGTCCAGAGGTGCGTGACGCGGGCACCGGGAATGCAGACGGAGCCGGCGGGACGGGCGTTGAGATACTGCGGGATGACGGGATAGGGACAGGGGCCGAGTTTCTCACGATCGTAACCGTTGATGATGGCGGACCAGGACCACGGGTGGCCGTTGCCATCGATCATACCGAGCATGGCGAGGCGAATGGGCACGGCTCCCGAAGCCGCAGGTGGAGGAGTGGAGGACGGGGCGGTCATGAGAGCGTAGCGCAGGAGACACGTGCGCCGCGTTCGACGGACGCGAGAGCGGCGAGATTGAAACGCAGGGTTTGGATGCCGGCTTCGAGGGAACAAAGCGCCGGAGTGCGGCCGTCGACCTGATCAAGAAAGGCGATGGCCTGATTGGTGAAGTGCCCATCGCGTTCGACGGTAGTTGGCACGCGCCACTCCCAGTCGGTCGACTGGGCGGTAAACGTGCCCCAACGCTGGCGATGGAGTTCGATGCGAATGCTGCCCGCAGCGGCGTTAAGCTGGATGTAATTTTCGTTGGGCGCTTGAAACTGATTGAGCGAGTAACTGCAGAGCGCGTGGGGGTGGCGAGCGGCGAGGTGCACGGTGTCCTCCACCTCGACTTCCGGTAACACGAGGTGCGCGCAGTCGCAGACCACGCTTTCGGTAGGGCCGAGAATGCTCTCGATCCAATTCGCAAGGTGGGTAAGCGCATCCTGAATCGCGCCGCCGCCGGTTCGGTGGTCGTGGTAGTAGGTCTTCGCGTAACCCGGGCGCAGGACGTGGAAGGGCTGGCCGGCCGTGACGACCGCCTGCCGAATGGGGCCCAAGCTCCCCGCGCGCAGAAAGGCGCTTACCTCACGCAGCGCGGGAAACGTGTGGTATACGTAGGCCAGCCCAACCTGCCGGCCGCTGCGCTCGCGGGCAGCGAGGAGAGCATCAACACCGTCCAATGATTGGGAGAGCGGCTTTTCGATGAGCACGTGCAGGCCGTGTTCCAAGGCGCGCGTGGCCATGCCGACGTGGAGTGAAGCGGGCGTGCAGATCACGGCAATGTCGTGACGACCGCTTTTGACCTCGTCGAACCAGTCGGTGCTCGTGGCCACGCCGTAGGTTTCCTTCACTCGGGCCAAGATGGCTGCAGAAGTGTCGGTCGCAGTCACGGTCGCACGTTTCGTATGCAGAAAGCAGCGGAGATGACGTTCGCCGATGCTGCCGCACCCGACGATTAGAACGGAGTGAGGGGTCATGCGATAAGGTAGGGCCAGTCGCTAAGCATGGTGACGACCAGTCAATGTATACACAAACTCAGCATTGGGAAGCAGATTCTGAATTTATGCGATATCAGCGTACTCTAGGAGGCAAAAAAAGCGGGAAATTGGGTCTCAACAGGGAAAGGAATTAATGAGTCCTCACAGAGTATACAAAGAAATTTCAGTGCTTCTCGTCGAAGATCAAATTCCGAGAACTTCGCGTCCCAAGTCAGGCGGCCGACAAATCGCATGAAAAACGTAAACTCCCACATCGCCTGCGAATATTTGAGAAAGCGAATCCTTGAATGGAGAGTAAGCTCCGGGCTAGGCGCTGATGACGAATGTGATGGCACCTGAAATCGGTGAAACGACGCCTGGGCATCCCCATTTGCGCCTGAGGAAGTGTTAGTTTGGAATGTTGGTTGATATGGCGGACGGAGGTGGGGCTGTCGATCTCTCGCGGAGAGAGTCCAAGGTCCGGCCGGCGCGAGGGATCGAGGAAAGAGATTTTTTCATGAAATGCTGCGGTGTCAGATAGCCAGCGAGCTTTTTGGGCGCGCGGCTTCAGCGCCGTTGTGGTCCACGCGGAAGTCTTCGATGCCGAGGCCCTCGAAGTGAGCGTATACAGCAATTCCCGGTTAAACCACCAGTCCTGGAAGCGACTATGAAAGTTTCCGCGAAGCTGTTCTCCCACGGACAGGAGGGAGTAATACCAACGTCCTCTAATAAATAGACTTTAGGCTGGAGCGCCAGAGTTTGCCTGATCGGAAAGCCACGAGTGGATGAGTCCGGCGACTTTGTCCGGGGAGGTCCAGAGCCTGGCGGCGGTGGCGAGGTGGTCTTCGAGCTTGCGCAAGTTCGGATAGAGGCGGTTGCGGACTTGAGCTTTGAGCAGACCACCGAAGCGCTC
>JBDSGI010000263.1:0-11479 GCA_039919035.1 Opitutaceae bacterium | reverse complement strand
GGAGGATCGTAACGGTCGGGTTCGCCGGCTTGCCAACGGAAGCACCGTGATCGTGCAATCGATCAATCCGCGCGGCGAACTCGTGCTCCTCGACGGCGCGACGCTCCGCACCCGCCAAGTCGTGCATGGCTACGCGCTGACCTCACACGCCGCGCAGGGACTCACGGTTGATAAAGTCTTCGTCGCCGGAGCGATTTCGCGAGAAGGCTTGTATGTGTCGGCGACCCGCGGCTGCGAAGCGATCCGCGTGTTCGTCCCCGACCGCGCGGCGTTCCTCGCCGCCACCGAACTGCGGAACGAAACGCGCACGTCGGCGATGGAGTTTGTGCGGCAACACGCACTCGGCACCGACCTCCGTTCGGTCCTCGCCCGTGGTTGGCGACACCTTCTCCACGTCCGAGCACGCTTCACGGCAAACCCGGCACCCCAAGACGGCCTCCGGCATGACCGCGACGAGAGGATCACTCCGACGATCAAGCTGGCCCCAAAACCCGCTGTCTCCCGCCGGCCGGCCGAAGCCGATGACCACGCATCGCGACCACGCCCCCGTCCGCCGCGAGCGTCTGCCCCGGGAATACGCCTGAGATTCTAACCGCCGATGCTCACGCAAAACGGAAAATTCGGCGCGCCCCCCGACCCCGGCTGCCTGGAGACACGGGAAATCCCCGCCATCTTCCTACGCCTGCACACTCCCCGCGCACAAATCGCGCTCCCCTACGCGTCCCTCGTGAAGCTCTCCCTCAAGCTCGACGAGACCGCCCTAGAAATCTCCTTCGTCACGCATCACGTCGTCATCTCCGGCAAGCACCTCGCCGAAATCTACCAGTCCGTCGCCGAAGCCCACGCCATAGTTATCAGCGTCGCACCGGAGGATTTTTCCGCCGAAATTCAATTACCAGGCCAGAAAGCCCTCGTCCGCGCCATCCGCATCGAACCGCTCGATGCAGCTGAGCGCCGGAAGCGATAGGTATCTGAGGAGGGCATTTCAGATACTGACCCGGTTCTTGCGGAGATTCATTTGATACAGACAGCCATTTGCTGACCCACTGGAATAATCTCGCGCCTCCTCGGTGCCCTGCCAGAGCTTGCCATAGCCGTGCGGGAAGCGAAATAACGAACATCACCCCGCGCTCCACGGGGGAGCCTTGATGAGCCCGTCATGCGCTTCAACAAGCCGTCGGCAGAGAGACAGTGCCAAGCCAGCTCCGGTCTCCTTGGTCGCGACGAAGGGCCGGAAAAGCTGCGTCCGGGCTGAGGCGGCGATTCCGGGACCGGTGTCGGCCGTGACCACGACGACATTGCCGTCAGCCTCCTCGCAGATGCATACGCGCACGGCGCGCGGATCCGAATGGCAGTGGGAACGCCTGCCGCGCATTGTTCAATACATTGAGAAACACCTGCTTCATTTGTTGCGCATCGATGCACGATGAGGCGCAGTCTGCCGGGAACGCCGTCAACAGTGTCACGTCGAAGCGCCTCACGTCGGCGTCAATCAATTCGATGGTTTGCTCCAGCAAGCCCAAGAGTGACTCGGCCGACGCGTCGGCGGCTGGCGACGGGCAAGGGCCAGCAGATTGGCGACAAACTTCCGGGCGCGCTCAATGCCGGCCTTCATGTTAGCGTTGTAGCGTTGCACCACCGGCCCGTGTCAGCCTTGGCCAGCAGCCCGCCATAGCCGGCTACAACAGCGAGCGGATTGGCGATTTCATGGGCAATCCCGCTCATCAATTCGCCGCGCAAGTGCATTCTTCTTCCCGCACGATCCGCTCGTGAGCGGTGCGCAGTCCGCCGAGCGCCAGTTCGAATTCAGCGGACCGTTGGGCGGCCGTTGTTCAAGCAAGGCATTGGCCGTTTCGATCCGGCGCATGTAGCGCCGGCCCATCGCCCGCGCGAGACCGATGCCCACGAGCGCCATGAGGCAATTGCGTGGGCTACAATGGCGATGAGTTGCCAGCCCTATAAACTAACCCTTCGGGCGCGGCGCTGGGGACGCCTCGTCCCAGCCTCCGCCCGAGACGCCCGCTTTGCGTTCTCGTGCTCAAATCCGACCACCCAATCTCGCAGAACCGATCCGCCGCGCCGCGGGTGAAGCGTGGCGGCCGGCTCGGATTCGGTTCGAGGATCGGGTGTGGGAGGCGCGGCGAGCCTTGCTGAGACAATCATGTGACGTGCTGATTACCGGGCAGTGAATGCTCGCTGGCGACGTGGGGTGCGGAAGGGCGAGCGGACGCACCCTTTCAACCTGCGGCGGGTTGCTTGGCATCAGCCTACCGCGCGATTCGCCGCGCGGTCGTCGAGTAGGGCAACAGCCCATAGCGTGCGGTTGCGGATGGGCCTATAGTGGGGCCTCGGGCAGCAACCGCCACGGCGTGCCCCTAACCCTATTCCCGCACTCCGATGACTACCGCCCTCTCGCCCAACGCCACCCCGACCATCGTGCCCAGCCACGATGAAATCGCCCAATGCGCCCGCGAACTCTGGGCGGAGGCGGGTCAACCGAGAGGCCGCGACGCCGAGTTTTGGTTGGTGGCCGAACACCGGTTGCTCTCAGCCTGCCGGGCACCTGATGTGTCGGCAGTTATTTTGGCGACTTGGTCCCAGCCCGTCACCCGTCCTCGGTCAGAGCGGTATTCGACGCCCGGCGAAGCGCGGCGTCATCGATGATCCCGCAGTTTCTTTTGCCACTTGTAACAAGACCGCCGAGTCAAAAACCCGCGTCGGGAACGAGCGCACTGCCGGTCGCCCGGAACGGGCCAAACATCTAAAAACTTTCATGCAAAAAACCTCGACCCGCGAGATTCGGTTGGTGTCCCGCCCCAGCGGGATGCCGACGGCCGCTAACTTCACCCTCGTGCAGACCGAACTGGAACCCCTGCGCGATCAGGAGGTGCTGGTGCGCAATCTGTTCATGTCGGTGGATCCTTATATGCGCGGGCGCATGAACGCGGGGCCATCGTATGTTCCGCCGTTCGAGTTGGGGCAACCGCTCACGGGAGGCGCGGTGGGCGAGGTCGTCGAGTCGCGCGCTGCAGAACTTAAGCCCGGCGACGCCGTCACTTCAAACTTCGGTTGGCGGGAACAGTTCATCGCCGGGCCGAAGGAACTGCATCCGGTGAGTCGCGGGGTGCAACCGCTCTCGGCCTACCTGGGCGCTCTCGGCATGACAGGCATGACGGCGTGGGCCGGGTTGCAGTTGGTGGAGGTCAAAGCCGGCGACATCGTTTACATCTCGGGTGCCGCCGGCGCAGTCGGAAATGTCGCGGGGCAGTTGGCGAAATTGCAGGGATGCCGCGTAATCGGCTCAGCCGGATCGCCGGAGAAAGTGAAATTTCTGCGCGACGAATGCGGTTTCGATGGGGCTTTCGACTACCATGTCGGTCCGGTCGCCGAACAACTCAAGGTGGAGGCGCCGGAAGGGATTGATGTCTATTTCGACAATGTCGGCGGCGACACGCTCGAGGCGGCGCTCGGCGCCCTGCGGTTGCACGGCCGGATCATCGCCTGCGGCGGAATCTCCGGCTACAATGACCCCAAGCCGCAGCCCGGCCCGGCCAATCTTTTCAACATGATCACAAAACGGCTGACCATGAAGGGTCTGATCGTGCGCGACTGGCTGGACCGGCGGAGCGAATTCGAACAAGAAGTCGGCGGATACTTCAAAGCGGGCCGATTGAAAAACAAGGAAACTGTGGTGGTCGGTCTTGATCAGGCCGTCGGCGCTTTCCTTGGTCTCTTCTCAGGAAAAAACACGGGAAAGATGGTGGTGAAGCTCGCCTCGACGGTGTTGCCGCCGGTGTTTTGAGCGCAGCCGGCGGTCGACGAAGCCCGGTGCGCGGATGAGCCGGCGCGTCGCATGGAGGCGAATATTGCGTGCGGATCCATACCGCACGGGTTTTTTGCGGGTCGTTGTAGGTGGGTCTCTCGGCCCGAGACGAAATCCGGATGCAGAAATTCCGATTACTTTGGCAAGCGTGGAGGAACCGGCCCACGCGTTCGCGGCCCCGTGTGAGCGAGGCTCCGCTGCGCGCCGAGTTGTTCGGCGTCGAGCAACTGGCCCGCCATGCCCGGACTCTGGCGACGGATCACCCGTTCGTCATCCAGCATCGTGCGAACCGCCTGCTGGATCGGCTGACCGCCAACGAACTAAGCCTCCGCGACTTCAATCGCGCGACTCTGGCCGTGAATCCCGCGCGCCGCGTCCCGCCCGCCGCCGAGTGGCTGCTCGATAATTTTTATCTCATCGAAGAACAGATCCAGATGGCGCGGCGCCACCTGACCCGGGACTACAGTCGGGAGCTGCCTCACGTCCAGACCGGCGTGGCGGTGCCGGAATTCCGCGCGCGCCTGAGTGAAGACGGCTTCGAAACCGTCCGTCACTTGCCGGGTGGGTTGATGCGCGGCAGACCAAAATTCCCCCGTCGCCGCATCGCGCAGATAGACAAACGTGCCCCGGCCCACGATCCCAATCTCGTGCCCGCGGGCTTTTTCGACGCCCTCTTGGAGATGACCGGACAGGGTTGACAGAACACAGACAGCTCTTGGGACTTGGGGCGTAAAAGTGACCGCACGTCCCTGCTCGGATCAAAACGAATAACCGATCGAGAGCTGCCACGTGCCCGGTGGGTCGGGCCGGTGGTTCAGGTTGCGGGCGGATTGGACGCGGGTCGGCCCTCTGCTTCAGGCGAGACCGGCGGCGAGGATTTTCACCTGTTGCTCGATGCCGGAGAAGATCCGTTCGCTGATGCGGGCCGGAAATTTTTTGGAGAGCTGACGACTGACCGCCGTCAAGGCTGCCGGGGCTTGTTGCACGACCTCGGCCAGCAGGCTGTCCGGATCTTGGACACCGGCATGTCGGGCCAAGCCGTGCCAGTGCCGCGGTTGGATATCCTTCAATTTCCAGTGGGCGTTTTTGCTGCGGACCGCCATCGCGAGTTTGACCTTGGGCCACGCGAGCTGGCGCGGGCCGGCGCCGATGATCGGCCACGCGGACAGGACATCATAAAAGGGCGTCATCCGGAATTGCCCGCCCGTATCGTGAAACACGGAGAAGTTCTTCGCGTGGCCGTCGGTGGCCGCGAACAGCCAGAACAGCAACTGGCCTTTGATGAAGTCGCGTCGGTTCCGGGCGGCTTCCGCGCTGAATGCGAGCACATCCAAAATGGCCCTCATCCCCGGGCCGCCGTCACCCTCATATTTTAATCGGCTCGGCAAGCCCAGCGCCTGGCAGAAATCTTCCTGAGGGCGCCGGGCGATCCACTTGGTGCCTTGCCAGACCCGGTCAAAGCGCTCGACGACCAGCACCTTCCGCTCACCAAACTGCGCGATCTCGGCCGATGCCACCTCGAGCCCGAAGGCCTGTAGCAATCGCAGGCACAACCATTCGTTTTCCACGGAATCCAGCATGTCCGCCTGCAGATTCCCCACGAGGCCCAGCGGCAGTTTCAGGATATGAGTGGTCGGGGTCGTGCCCAGTGGCCGGCACCACCTGCCCTGATGGTAGAGCAGGGCGGTTTTCTCCTGGGCCCCGGCAATGGAAATCCGGAAGTCATCGTCATCGGTCTGCCCGATCATCCGGCCGCCTGACAGGGTGGCACCAATCAGTTGTTCGACGCCGGCCTCATTGAGAGGTTCGGCTTGCACCTTCTGGACACCGACCGGCTCCTCGGCTTCGGGCAGGAGCTGCACCGCCCCGACGCAGTCGCGACCGATGGCCGTCAACAGGTCGAAGGCCTCCCGGGATTCGGTCCTGAAGCGGGCCTGCAAACGCTGGCGGATGGGCTCACTGTCGGGGAGCAGATTATCGAAGTAATCGCTGACCACGGCGCCGCGATGCGGGGCGTTGTCCGGGCTAAAATCCAAGGACAACGACAGACGCCGGCGGTCGGCCGCCGCAGCCCAGGCGGCATCGTATTGGAAAATGGCCGTGCCCCGAGCCTGCGACCACGCGCCGACACGCCGGCCATTCATCCAGATGATGAGGGAATGGGGCATGGCTCACCAAGTGGCTTTCGCCGGTTTCTTTTCCGCCTGTTCGGTGCGCGTGTCCTCGACGACCAAGCGTCCGCCGAGCAACGCCACCAGCTTGGCAACCTGCGCGAGGCCGGTCTGTCCGGGCGCCGCCTCGATGCGGGCGATGCGCTTCTGGTTCACGCCCAGCAGCTCGCCGGCCTGCGCCTGACTCAGGTTGCGGGCGTTGCGTAAGGCCTTCAGGACGGCGCGAGCCTGCGCGGGGGTTTCCATCGAGTAAGTCATGCCCAGCGGATTACTATCTTTAGGTAGTATTGTCAAGTTACCATCTAAAGGTAGTAATCAATCTTTACCCTCCAGCGGGAGTGAGCCGTCCCGTGCCGACGGGATCGCCACGGCCCGTTGGGGCAGGCCTCGCACTGACGAGCAATTCTGACGACGCAGCGTGACCTAGATGCGGGTTAGACCCCATTCTTTCTCTGGACCAGCGGTGGTAGTCTCGCCCGTGAAGAAATGATATGGGCTTCGATAAAGACGACACACGGCCGATCATCAAACCGGGTCGAAAGACGACCAAGGTCAACTTGGGTATGGTCGCCGCGGTGCTGATCTTTTTGGCGCTCGGCGCGGTCGCGATTTACTGGATGACGACTCGCCACTCGCTTTGACCGGCTGCGCCATCGAGGACGGAAGAAGCCACGGGCAGGAAGTCATTCGGGTCAGGCTTTGTCGCTCGTGATCGACCGTCGGACGGTGCGTCGAACCTGAACCCGGGCAGAAGAGAGTCGGGTTAGACCCCATTCGGCGCCTCGGGGATTTCGGCTATCCTTCTTCTTGCTCCAAAATACGAAACAGCTCTACGGCAGAAAACTTGGCGCGACCGACGGCGAAATCGGACATGTGAAAGATTTCTATTTCGACGACCAGACTTGGATGATTCGCTACCTCGTGGTGGACACCGGGCCATGGTTGACGGGACGCCAAGTGCTGCTCACGCCGCATGCGTTTGGCACGCACGCCGTGGGGAGCCACGCCTTTGGCATTGCCGCAGCGAACGACGATGTCCTGCACGTAAAACTGACCCGGAAGCAGATTGAAGACAGCCCGTCGATCGATGCGCACCGGCCTATCTCGCGGCAATACGAAGATGAATACCATCGTTACTACGGTTGGCAGGCCTACTGGCAGGGAGGCGGCGTGTGGGGCCTGTCTGGCTTGTCCCCGATTACACCGATTCCGGTTCCGGCCAGCCGACCCCATCACGGGCACAATCAGCGGGACGACCTGCACCTGCGCAGCACCAAGGCCGCGACGGGATACAGCCTCCACGCTAACGACGGTGAAGTCGGCTCAGTCAGCGGTTTTATGTTGGACGGACCGAGCTGGCAGATTCGCGAACTGGCCGTCGAAACCGGTCACTGGTATGCGGGCAAGATGATCTATGTGCGGACCAAAAATATCACGCGCATCAGTTACGACCATTCCAGCGTGTTCGTAAACCTCAGCAAGGCGGACATCGCCCAGACCACGGGCAACGCGGTCGCGCACCCCGGGAGCAAGTGAGCGCAAAGTGAAAACGAGCCCCCTCGCCGGGAGACCAGCCGAGCCGTCGATGCTGGTCGATGTCTCGAAGCTCATCGCGGCTTACTACTCGGAGACACCCGATCCGGTGGTGCCGGCCCAGCGGGTCGCATTCGGCACCTCCGGGCATCGTGGTTCCGCCTTCGCCACGTCCTTCAACGATGCGCACGTCCTCGCAATCACCCAAGCGATCTGTCTCTATCGCAAGGCCCATCAAATCGACGGTCCGCTTTTTCTGGGCCGGGACACCCATGCGCTCTCCATGCCGGCTCACACCACCGCCTTGGAGGTGCTCGCCGCAAACGGCGTCGAGGTGATGATCGCGGAGGGCGACGAATTCACTCCGACTCCCGCGATCTCGTGGGCGATCCTGACGCACAATCGCGGCCGTAAAACCGGGCGCGCCGACGGGATTGTCATCACACCGTCGCACAATCCGCCGCACGACGGTGGCTTCAAATACAACCCGCCGCACGGCGGCCCGGCGGAGCAGGCGGTGACCTCCTGGATTGAGGCCAAAGCCAACGAATTTCTCGCCAACAAACTTTCAGGGGTGAAACGCCTCCCGCTCGCGCAGGCGCGGTCCGCCGCGACGACGCATCGCTACAATTTTCTGCACGCCTACGTCGACGATCTGCGCCACGTGATCGACTTCGAAGTGATTCGGGGCGCCAAGCTCAGTCTCGGCGTCGATCCGCTGGGCGGCGCCAGCGTCCACTATTGGGCACCGATCGCCGAGCGCTACGGACTCAACCTCACGATTGTGAACGCGGCGGTCGATCCGACGTTTCGTTTCATGACGCTCGATTGGGACGGCCAAATTCGCATGGACCCTTCGTCGCCCTACGCGATGGAGCGTTTGATTGGAATGAGCGACCGCTTCGATCTGTCGTTTGCGTGCGACCCGGATTCGGACCGGCACGGCATCGTGACGCGCAGCGTGGGCTTGCTGCCGCCCAACCACTATTTGTCGGTCGCGGTTTCCTACCTGTTGCAGCACCGGCCGAAATGGCGCGCCGACGCCGCGGTGGGCAAGACCGTTGTGACGACCCAACTGATTGATCGCATCGCGGCGAAACTCGGTCGCCGGCACTACGACGTGCCGGTCGGCTTCAAGTGGTTTGTCGGCGGCCTACTCGATGGCTCGCTCGGTTTCGGCGGCGAGGAAAGCGCGGGCGCTTCGTTCTCCCGCTGGGACGGCAGCGTCTGGACGACGGACAAAGACGGCCTCATCCCGGCTCTGCTCGCCGCGGAGATCACCGCGCAACGTGGCCGCGATCCGGGGCTGCTCTACGGCGACCTGACCCGCGATTTCGGTGAACCTGTTTACGATCGCGTGGAAGCGCCCGCCACGGTGGAGCAAAAGACCGCGCTCGCGAAACTCTCGCCCGCGCAGGTCAAGGTCACCGAACTGGCCGGGGAAAAAATCGAGGCGTTGTTGACCGCTGCGCCCGGCAACGGCGCGCCCATCGGCGGATTGAAGGCCGTGACGAAGAGCGGCTGGTTCGCCGCGCGCCCGTCCGGCACGGAAGCGATCTACAAAATTTACGCGGAGAGTTTCCGCGGCGAAGAGCACTTGCGCCGTCTCTTGACGGAGGCCCAAACGCTCGTCGATGCCGCGCTGGCAACTGGTCCCAATCTAGGAAAACCCATCTGATGCCTACCGAAAACAACCCAGACGGGTTTGATGCCCTCACTGAACTTGCCCTGGACCTGCGCTGGTCTTGGAACCACGCCTCCGATGCGATTTGGCGCGAACTCGATCCGACGCTGTGGCAACTGACCCGCCACCCTTATACGGTTTTCAAAACGATTTCGCGGGATGCGCTGAAGCAACGCCTCGCCGATCCGGCGTTCCGGGCGAGAGTGGATGACTTCGTGCAACTGCGCCGGGCGGAATCGACGGCGCCCGCCTGGTTTCAGGAGAAACATCCGGAGGCTTCGCTGAGCACGATCGCGTATTTCAGCATGGAGTTCATGTTGAGCGAAGCGCTCCCAATCTATTCAGGCGGGCTCGGCAACGTCGCCGGCGACCAGCTCAAGGCGGCGAGCGATTTGGGCGTGCCGGTGGTGGGCGTGGGGCTGCTTTACCAACAAGGTTACTTTCGCCAAGTGATCGACCAAGACGGCGCGCAGCAGGCGCTCTATCCTTACAACGATCCGGGGCAGATGCCGATCACACCGCTGCGCCGGCCCAACGGCGAATGGCTGCGGCTGGAAATCGCCTTGCCGGGCTTCTCGGTGTGGCTGCGCGCCTGGCAGGTTCAGGTCGGCCGGGTGAAACTCTATCTGCTGGACAGTAACGACACCGCGAACTTTCCGGCGCATCGCGGCATCACGAGTGAGCTTTACGCCGACGGTCCCAAACTGCGCCTCAAACAGGAAATGGTGCTCGGGATCGGCGGGTGGCGGCTGCTGCACGCGCTCGGCATCCGGCCCGAGGTTTGCCATCTGAACGAAGGGCATGCGGCCTTCGCCGTGCTGGAGCGGGCGCGCACGTTCATGGAGGAGAACGGCCTGCCGTTCGACGTCGCGCTGGCGGCGACGCGCGCGGGAAACCTCTTCACCACGCACACGGCCGTTGCGGCGGGCTTCGATCGTTTTTCTCCAGGGCTTATCGAGCAATATCTCGGTCACTACGCCGGCCACCAACTCGGCATCACCGGGCATGATCTGCTGGCACTGGGTCGGCAAAATCCGCACGACCCCGCGGAGCCGTTTAACATGGCTTACCTCGCGATTCGCGGCAGTGGGGCTGTCAACGGCGTGAGCCGCCTGCATGGGCAGGTGAGCCGGAGGCTTTTCGCGCCGCTCTTTCCCGGCCGGCCACTCGACGAGGTGCCCATCGGCCATGTCACCAACGGCGTCCATATGCCGACCTGGGATTCCGCCGAGTCGGACGAGCTATGGACGACGGCCTGCGGCAAGGGCCGGTGGCTCGGTGGCACGGACCGGTTGGAGCACGACATCCGGCGGGTCGATGACGCGCGCCTTTGGCAGTTGCGCAACGTCAGTCGGAAGCGGGTCGTCGCCTACGCGCGCGAGCACGTGGCGCGCGACATGGCGGTCGCCGGCGCCGCGACCGACGTGATCGAGCGCACGCAGCAGCGGTTGAATCCCGACGTGCTGACGCTCGGTTTTGCGCGGCGATTTGCGACCTACAAACGGCCGAACCTGCTCCTGCGCGACCCAGAGCGCCTGCTGCGCATCCTCACGAATCCGCAGCGCCCCGTGCAGCTGATCCTCGCGGGCAAGGCGCATCCCGCCGATCAGGCGGGTCAGGCGCTGATTCAGGAATGGACGCGCTTCATCCGCCGCACAGATCCGTCGCCGCCCGTGATTTTTCTGGCCGACTACGACATGCTGATGGCCGAATACTTGGTGCAAGGGGTGGATGTCTGGATCAACACGCCGCGCCGGCCATGGGAGGCGAGCGGCACCAGCGGCATGAAGGTGCTCGTCAACGGCGGGCTGAATCTTTCCGAGCTGGACGGTTGGTGGGCCGAGGCCTACGCGCCCGAAGTCGGGTGGGCGCTGGGCGATGGGGAGGAACATGGTGACGATTCCGCCTGGGACGCGGCCGAAGCCGAGGCGCTTTATGAACGGCTGGAGCACGAGGTGATCCGCGAGTTTTATACGCGCAACGAGCGGGGCATCCCCGTCGCGTGGGTCGCGCGGGTGCGCGAAAGCATGGCACGGTTGACGCCGCAATTTTCCGCCAACCGCACCGTGTGCGAATACACCGAGCAGCATTACTTGCCCGCCGCCGCCGCTTACCGCCAACGCGCCGCAGACAAAGGCCAGGTCGCTCGAAACATCGTTAACTGGCGACACATCTTCGAACAAAACTGGTCACAGCTGGGGTTCGGTCCGATGAAAATTGAAGTCCACGGCGATCAGCAGGTGATCGAAGTCGAAGTTCGCCTTCCGG
>JBDSGI010000262.1:0-8799 GCA_039919035.1 Opitutaceae bacterium | reverse complement strand
GGATCGAAGTCACGCACCTGTTTAACTCGGTCCCCGCGCGCCGGAAATTTCTCAAGACGGATCAGACCGAGGCGGCGCACATCGTGCATTGCGTGCGGCTCTACGCGTTGGCCTGCCCGCGCACGGCTTTCACTCTGATCGAGGATGGCCGCGTGGTTTTTCGCTCGCCGGAGTGCAACACGCTGGCCGAGCGCATCGCGGAAATCTTCGGCCGTCAGATCGCGGAGTCGCTGGTGCCAATCGAGACGGTGGAGCCGGGCTTGCGGCTGAGCGGCCTCATCGGCCGGCCCGGGGTGGGGCGCGCGACACGGCACGAGATGATCGTGTTCGTCAACGCGCGGCCCGTGGACAGCCGCACGCTGAACTACGCGCTGATCGAGAGCTATCACGAGTCGCTGCCAAAGGGTCGCTATCCGCTCGCGTTCGTTTTCTTCGAATGCGATCCGGCGGCGGTGGATGTGAACGTGCATCCGGCGAAGCGCGAAGTGCGCTTCCGGAGTGAGCCTCAGGTGCGGGGATTTGTGATTCGCGCGGTGTTGCAGCGGTTGCGGGAACTTGGCGGCGGGGCTGCACCGATTGCGGATCGCGGATTACGGAATGCGGATTGGCGGAAACCGGACACCGCGCACCTACCGGCGGCCTCGGTGTCCCAGCCGCTTCAGCAAGCGACGATTCGGCGGACCGATTTGCCCGCGATGCACGCGCCGGCTCGAGCGTTTGAGCCAACGCACCCGGCACCGCTTCCGTCCATTCCGCAGTCTGCAATCCACAATCCGCAATCTCCACCGCAGCCTCTGGCGGCGGTCGCGTGGCGTTTCGTCGGTCTGGCCCACGGCAACTACGCGCTCTTTGAAACCCCCTCCGGTCTCGTGCTGCTGGATCGCCGCGCAGCGCATGAGCGGGTGTGGTTCGAGCGGCTGCGGGAGCAGTTCCGCGCGGGCGAGGTGCCGAGCCAGCGCCTGTTGCTGCCCGTGCCGATCGAACTGGATGCGATTGCGACGGCCTTGCTGTTGGAGCGGCTGACGTTTCTCCACGCGCACGGCTTCGAGATCGCGGCGTTTGGCCGGAATTTTTTCCGGATCGAGGCGCTGCCGGCGTGGATGGAGCCCGCCGACGCCGAGCCGTTTCTCCGCGATCTGCTCGGAGCGTTTCGCGAGGGCACGATTCCGGATCGGGAGACCGAGCTGGCGCGCGAGCAGCTGGCGCGGTTGGCCGCCGCCAAGGCGGTGCGGCTGCCGGAAAGCCGGGGCGAAGCCGAGCTGCGCGCCTTGGTGGGCGAATTGTTTGCCACGCGCTCGCCGCTGACGAGTCCGGCCGGCCGGCCGAGCTTTATCGAGCTGAACCACGGCGAACTGGCCCGGCGTTTCCACAAATAATTACGCAGGTCGCGCTCGCAACTGGCACGAATCGTTCTCTAGCGTCGGGGTCCTTTTACTCATGCCGTCCGCCTCCAACCGCACCTCCTCCCGCAAGACCAAGCCGACGACTGCCACCGGGCCTTCCAGCACCGCGCCCTTTGTGCCGCCGTCTGCGATGACCGCCATTCATCATCCGCAGGGCGCCAAGGACAAGCCGAGCGAGGTGATGCGCTCCCTGATTCAGCGTCACCTCATCTCCACCCTGGCGCGCCATGCGGCCTCGGCCACGCCGCGCGACTGGTGGGTGGCCACGGTGCTGGCCCTGCGCGACACGATTCACGAGCGCATGATCGAGACCCAGGCGGTGCACAACAGCCAGAACGTCCGCCGCATCTACTATTTTTCCCTGGAGTATCTGATGGGCCGTCTCTTTAGCAGCAACCTGCTGGCGACTGGCCTAGAACAGGATGCCAAGGAGGCACTCTCGTTGCTTGGCCAGGATTTCGATCTCATTCGCGAGTCGGAGGTGGACATGGGCCTGGGGAACGGCGGCCTCGGGCGGCTGGCGGCGTGCTTTCTCGATTCGCTCGCGACGCTGGACTATCCGGCGCTGGGCTACGGCATCTACTACGAGTTCGGGCTTTTCAAGCAGGAGTTCGTCAACGGTCACCAGATCGAGCATCCCGACAACTGGATGAAGTTCGGCGATCCGTGGGAAGTGATCCGCCCGGAATATACGCAGGAGATTCCGCTCTACGGCCGGGTGGAAAACGTGTTCGACGATCGCGGCAACTATCGTTCGCGCTGGGTCGACACCCGGACCATCCTCGGTGTGCCCCACGACATCCCGATCGCGGGATTTGGCACGAAAACGGTGAACCTGCTCCGCCTCTGGGCCTCGAAGGCGACGGAAGATTTTGATCTCACCGCGTTCAACAGCGGCGGCTACGTCGAAGCCGTGCGCGAAAAAGCGGTCGGCGAGACGGTGTCGAAAGTCCTTTACCCGAACGACAAGACCGAGAACGGCAAGGAGCTGCGACTCGTGCAGCAGTATTTCTTCGTGGCCTGCTCGCTGCGCGATATCCTGCGGCGGCACTTCCGCCAGCCGGGCAACTCCTGGGATAATTTTTCGGACAAGGTGGCAGTGCAGCTCAACGACACCCATCCCGCCATCGCCATCGTCGAACTTATGCGGACTCTGCTCGATGAGCACAACGTCGCCTGGGACAAGGCATGGGGCATCACCACGAAGACCTTCGCCTACACCAACCACACCCTGCTGCCCGAGGCGTTGGAGAAATGGAGCGTCGGTCTTTTCGAGCGGGTGCTCCCGCGACACCTCCAGATTATTTACGACATCAATTCGCGGTTGCTGCATACCGTCGAGGCGCGCTGGCCCGGCGACGATGAGAAGAAGCGCGTGTGCTCCTTGATTGAGGAGAACCACGGCAGGTCCGTCCGAATGGCGAACCTCGCGGTCGCGGGCTCGCATGCCGTCAACGGCGTCGCGGCGCTGCATACCGCCTTGCTGAAAAAGGATCTCTTCCCCGAGTTCGACGCGCTCTACCCGGGCAAATTTCAAAACAAGACGAACGGTATCACGCCCCGCCGCTGGCTCCTCCAATCCAACCCGCGCCTCGCCGCCGCCATCACCGCCAAGATCGGCGACGGCTGGCCGCGCGATCTCAATCAGCTGCGCAAGCTGGAGAAATTCGCCGACGACCCGGCTTTTCAGCAGGAATTCATGGCGATCAAGCGCGCCAACAAGGTCGACCTCGCGGCGGTGATCAAGGCGGAATGCGGCGTCGAGGTCTCGCCGGACGCGCTCTTCGACGTGCAGATCAAGCGGCTCCACGAATACAAGCGGCAGCACCTGAACCTGCTCCACGTCCTCGCGCTTTACCGCCGGCTGTTGCAGAACCCTGACCTCGACATCGTGCCGCGCGTCTTCGTCTTCGCGGCCAAGGCCGCGCCTGGCTACGACCTCGCGAAAAACATCATCCGCGCGATCAACGTCATCGGCGCGCGCATCAACGCCGACGAACGCCTCGGCGGGAAACTAAAGGTCGCGTTCCTCCCGAACTACCGGGTTTCGCTCGCGTCGAAAATCATCCCGGCCGCCGATCTTTCGGAACAGATTTCCACGGCGGGCAAGGAGGCTTCGGGCACGGGTAACATGAAGCTCTCGCTCAACGGCGCGCTGACCATTGGAACCTTGGATGGCGCCAACGTCGAAATCAAGGAGGAGGTGGGCGACGAAAATATCTTTATCTTCGGCATGACGGTGGAAGAGGTGGAGGCGCTGCGCGCCCGGGGCTATAATCCCCACGACTTCTACCATCAGGACGAGGAATTGCGCGCCGTGGTGGACTGGCTGGGCAGCGACTATTTCACACCGGGCGAGCACGATGCGTTTGGCGCGGTGCATGGCAGCATGATGCACGGGGGCGATCCCTACATGGTGCTCGCGGATTTCCGCAGCTACAGCGACAGCCACGCCCGCGTGGATGCCGCCTATCGTGACCGTGCGAAGTGGGCGCGGATGACGATCATCAATACCGCGCGCATGGGCAAATTCTCCAGCGACCGGACCATTCGCGAATATGCGAATGAAATTTGGAACCTCAAGGCCGTGCCCATCGCGTAAGCGAGCCAGGGTGAGGCGGCCCGCCTCGCCCTTGGTTTTGGATCGCAACCGTTCGGTGGGGGCGGAGTCTCAGTGGCATGTCCCGCTTGTCGTTTTTCGTCATGGCGCTTTGGCTTGGCGCGCTAGGCGAGACGAGCACGGCGGCGGAAACGTGGAAACTTCCGTCCGTGCAAGGCACCATGGAGGGGGACTTTTCCGCAGGATTGTTGCCCGGCGCTCCCGGTTTTCATTGGTCGCTGCGTTCGACCAAACCGCGGATGGATGAGCAGGTATTTGTTCTCTCGATCGAAGGTGCTGCCCTGCGCGCGCGGGCCGACGCGGTAAGGGATTTGAAGGGCGACGGCTCGTGGCGGCTGATCGAGGCCGAAGCGGATTTGGCTGCGTGGTGGCCGGGATTGGCGATGAGCTATGTTCCGGCGCATGCCGGATTGGAGGTGACTGGCGCGGCGCGTTTGGCGGGCGAAGGCGTGCTGCGCGGCGGGCAGCCCAGCGGGCAAATCGAGCTGCAGGTGGACGTCGCCATGGCACGCGATCCGAAGCAAGGTTGGTCGGTCGCGGGCGTGGCATTGCGCGGCCGACTGGGCGAACTGCCCGCGCTTACGACCACGGAACCGTTTCTCCTGCAATTCCGCGAGGCGGCCCTCGCCGGGGTCGCGCTGCGCGATGGGGTGGTCAAGCTCGCGCTGCCCGGCGACGGCACGCTGCGCGTGACGAGCGCAACCTGTGCGATGCTCGACGGGCGCGTCGCGCTGACGCCTTTTACGGTGGACCTGGCTAAAAACAAGGTTCGCACCACGGTGGATTTTACCGATGTGGAATTGAGCGGCTTGGCGAAATTTTTGCCGCCGGCGCTGGCCGAGGCGCGCGGCCGGGTGAGCGGCCAGCTGGAAGTGGTCTGGGATTTGCAGCGCGGCCTCACCGTGGCCAGTGGCGGATTACGCCCGGGCGCGTCGGGGTTTGCCGCGATCACGCTGGCGCCGGCACCGGGCTTTCTCACTGACCGGTTGCCGGCCAACATGCGCGAGCGCATCCAACTCCTGCCCGAGTGGATGGGCCCGGTCCGGAAACTCTTCGCGCCCGCCAACCCCGCTTATCCGATCCTGCGCGCGATTGAGATGGGGGAAAGTTCGCTGGATCTGACGGCGCTTGAGGTCGGAGTGAGTCTCGACGGCGATGCCCGCGGCCGGTCCGCGCACATCGTGGCCACCACCCGGCCGACCACCCCGGGCACGGCGGTGGGCAGCGTGCGCTTCGAATTCAATGTGACCGGTCCGCTCGCCGACTTTGCCCGCCTGCTGGCCGAGGGGCGCTTGAATCTCCACGTGCGCTGAGGAAACTTTGTTTGATATCGGGAGTCTACGAGTCACGTTCCCTACAACATGCCGCGCCCCCTAATCGCCCTCCTGTCTGCCACGCTGCTCGGCGGCTGCATCCACGTAAAAATGGATCCGATCCAGCTCAACGCGACCGTCGACGTGAACCTGAGGGTGCAGCGCGAAGTCGCGGGCTTGCTCAGCGATATCTACGGCGACTCCGCCACCATCAAAGCACCCGCCCCCACCGCCAAATGAAACGCCGCACTTTCCTCTCACTGTTCGCCGCCATCGCCTGTTTTGCGGGTGCCATTTCCCTCTCGGCCGCCGACGCGGCGGGCGCCAAGAGCCGCATGCGCGAGCGCGTGCCGGCCATCGACCGTTTGAAAATCGCGGAGGTCGTCGGCGAGAACAACCAAGGCTTTCTTGAGCTGCGCAAGTCCGGCGACACCGCCGGTTCGGCGGCCGTCGCCGCCGAGAACCAGGATCGCGGTGTGGTATTTGCCGATGCGGCGGCGCGGGCGGGGAGCACGGCCGACGCCGTCGGTCGCACCTTTGCCCAGCAGATCGCGGCGGCGAGTGCGAGTGGGGTCTGGATTCAACGCGAGGACGGCTCTTGGTATAAGAAGTAAGCGGGCGGGAAGGTCCTCAGTCGTTCGCGCCTTGATCGCCTACATCAGAATTGCGGCCACACAGGCGGTGAGAAAGCAGGCGATGCTGCCGCCGAGGAGGGCTTTCAGGCCCAGTTGCGCCAGCACCGGTCGTTGATTGGGGGCCAGCGCCCCGATGCCACCAATCAGGATTCCGATCGAGGCGATATTGGAAAAACCGCAGAGCGCGTAGGTGAGGATCACTTGGGCGCGTGGGTCGGTGAGCACGCCGGTGTCCTTCAGTCTGGCGAGCGTGCCATAGGCGTAGAATTCGTTGAGGATGGTTTTCTCGCCGATGATTTGTCCCGCGACCATCAGCTGGCCGCTGTCGATCCCCATGAGCCACGCGAGCGGGGCGAAGATAATCCCCATGACATATTGCAGCGTAAACTCCGTGTAGCGACCGCCGGTGGCCTCCGCGATCCAGGCGTTGAGGCCGCTCCACCCGCCGAGGCCGGCGGACAGCAGCCAGTTTACGAACGCCACGAGCGCGGTGAAAACGAGCAGCATCGCGCCGACGTTGATCGCGAGCTTGAGCCCGTCGGTCGTGCCGTTGGCGATGGCCTCCAGAGCGTTGGCGCCAATTTTCTCGCGCGGGATCTCGATGTTGCGATCGATGTTTTCCGTCTGGGGCTCAAGAATCTTGGCGGTCAGCAGCGCGGCCGGGGCCGAGAGGACGGAGGCGGTCAGAAGGTGCTTCGCGAACAGCAGTTGCCCGGCTTCGGTGGGGCCGCCGAGCATCGAGATGTAGGCCACCATGACCGCGCCGGCGATTGTTGCCATGCCGCCGACCATCACGGCGAGCAGCTCGGAGCGCGTCATCGTCGGGAGATAGGGTTTGATGAGCAGCGGCGCCTCGGTCTGGCCCAGGAAGATGTTCGCCGATGCGCTGAGGCTCTCCGCGCCGGAGAGATTCATCGTTTTCGTCATCACCCACGCGAAGACGAACACGATGCGCTGTAAGATCCCGAGGTAGAAGAGCAGCGAGGTGAGCGCGGAGAAAAAGATGATCGTGGGCAGCACCTTGAAAGCGAAAAGGAAGCCCCAGGCTTGCGAGGCATCGACAAGATTGCCGAAAAGGAAGCGTGAGCCGGCCTCATTGAAATCCAGAATGCGCACGAAGAACCGGCCCACCGCGTCGACGAGGAAGCGCACGGCGTCCACCCGCAGCACGAGCAGCCCGAAGACAAACTGGAGCAGCAGCCCCACCCCGACGAGCCGCCACGGAATGGCGCGGCGGTTGGCACTGAAACACCACGCGATGCCGATGAAGACGGCGATGCCGAGCAGGCCGCGGCCGACGGTAGTCAAAGTGTCCATGGAGTGAAGAAGCGGAACGGAGGCTGAGCTTGCCGGCCTCGGTCAGTCGGGCGAGAACCAAGTAGCATGACGCTCCACGAACGCCTCGCCCGCCATCTTGGCCGCGCGCCCGACACGGCCCGCGCGGCATTTGTCGCCGCCAACGCCACCGTGATTGGCGACGTGACGCTCGGCCCGCGCAGCAGTGTGTGGTATGGCTGCGTGCTCCGCGGCGATATCAACGCCATCGTGATCGGCGAGGGCTCGAATGTGCAGGACGGCACTATCGTCCACCTCGCCGACGACTACGGCGTGCGCGTCGGCAACTTCACCACGATCGGCCACGCGGCGATCATTCACGCCTGCGACATCGGCGACGAGTGCCTTATCGGAATGGGCGCGACCGTGCTCGACGGCGCAAAGATTGGCAACCGCTGCATCGTCGGCGCCAACGCGCTCGTGCCCCAGCGCTTCGTCGCGCCCCCCGGCTCGATGATTCTCGGCGCGCCGGCGAAAGTGATGAGAGCACTCACCGACGATGAGCAATGCGGGTTGCGGCGTTGGGCCGAAAAATACATCGAGGTAGCGCAGGCGCACGCCCGCATGGCGAAGCGGTAACGCGAGCCGATCCCAGCGCGTTACGTTTCCAAGTCGAAAAACGTAAAGCGAAAATTCGCGTCGCCGCTCTCGCGTCGGGAAAGTTCTCGCCAAGCGAGGTGGCGCCACTCGGGGAAGAACGTGTCGCCGGCCACCTCAGCATGCACGAGCGTGAGGTGGAGGCGCAACGGCCTCGTGTTGGCCAGCGCCAGCGCCTCGGCGTAGATGCGTTCGCCGCCGCAGATGTGGATCTCGCCGGGCAGGGTTTCGGCGAGGGTCAGCGCCTCGGCGAGCGTGGCGGCAACCGCCACGCCGGGCCGCGCCAGCGCGCGGTTGCGGGTGATGACGATTGGGCGGCGGCCGTCGCGCGCGGCCCGCGACCACGTCTCGTAGCAAACCCGGCCCAGCACGCAGATTTGTCCGGCGGTGGCGCACTCGAAGAACGCGTAGTCCTCCGGGATGCGCCACGGCAATTTGCCGCCGCGCCCGATCACTCGGTTTTCGGCGCAGGCGACTTGGAGGTGGAGGAGCTTGGGCATGAAGGAATTCTTGGCGTGTCTTTCACGGGTTTCGTGGTTTTCTCGCCCCGATGACGATCGGTGTCCCCAAGGAGATCAAGATTGGCGAGACGCGGGTTTCGATGACCCCGAGTTTGTGCCGGCGGTGCGTGGCGCTCGGCGCGCGCGTGCTGATTCAAAAAGGCGCAGGCATTATCGCTGGGTTTCAGGACGAGGAGTATCGCGCGCGCGGCGCAACGCTCGTCGGCGACGCGGCGAAGGTTTGGCGCGCGGCGGATTTGGTTTTGAAAGTGAAAGAGCCGCTCCCCGAGGAATACGGCCATCTGCGGGAAGAGCAGACGATTTTCACCTACCTGCATCTGGCGGCCGGGCCCGAGCTGGCCAAGGTCCTGCTGAAAAAGCGCATCCTCGGCATCG
>JBDSGI010000261.1:0-6099 GCA_039919035.1 Opitutaceae bacterium | reverse complement strand
GCGGGCCGATGCGCGGGGCGGCTTGAGGCAGCTGAACGCCATCGGCGCCGGTGAAGTGCGCAGCGGTCGCGCGCGCGATGGCACGCGATTCGTTGCCACCGTCGAGCCGATGCACGGCAACACCCTTTCCGTCTATCGCGCACCACGACCGGAGGAATCGACGGCGACGTGGGACAAGTCCCGCAGCGTGCTCGACGATAAACTCATTCAGGGCCACGGCCTCGCCACCGGCGATTTCGCCGGCACCGGCAGCGACCAGATCGTCGTTGGCTGGCGCGGCGGGAAGGCGGGCGACAAAGTCGGTCTCAAGCTCTACGGCCCGGCCGACGCCACCGGCGAGACCTGGAAGCTGCTCGCCACCGTCGATGACAACCACATGGCCTGCGAAGACCTCAAAGTCGCGGACCTCGACGGCGACGGCCGCCCCGACATCATCGCCGCCGGCCGCGCGACGAAGAACGTGATTATCTACTGGAACGAGACGGAGAAAATGAAGCGGTGAAATTTCTGCTTTGTGCCAGCCCGCTCACGCGTCCGAACCGCGCCCGCAAGCGGACTGGCCTACGGAGAATTTTTTCGACGCCCTCTGTCGAGCGAGGCTTGCAGCAGTCCCCAGCTTGGAACGCTTGCCTAATCCCCGGGTTCAATTTCAACGAAAGCAGCCTGCCTCGGCGGGTGATCCCCATGCGTGTGCTTTCGTTATTATTCTTGATGCTGAGCGTGGCGTGCGCAGCGGCTCAAATCGAGTTCGTCGGCGTGATGACGAATTCCAAGGAGACATTTTTCGTCCTCCGCGCCGGTGAGGCTTCGCGGACACGATGGGTTACCGTTGGAGAGAGATTCGGCGGTTACGTCGTGAAGGCTTACGACGCCAGCAACCAGGCGCTGACCTTGGAGCGCGGAACTGAGCGCATCGTGCTTTCGATGCCTGGCGCTCAGGTGCGTCTGGCCCCGGATGAAGTTGTCGCCGGAATGAGGAAGATTTTGAACAATCCGGGGGCGGAGCAGTTGTTCGACATGGTCCATCCAAAGCTGAGGCCGCTGCTGAAGCCGGCAGACTTCGAAAGCGGGGTCTTTAGCGGCATGCTTGCTCCCGGGGCCAAGTTCGGAATTCGCGACATAGCCAAGGACGAAGCGGATGCACTCCAAGATGGGCTGGATGACGTCGAGAAAGTCGTAGGGGTGCGCCCAAAGCACGGCTTTTGGATTTCGGATGGCAACGGTTTTGGAATGTCCTTCGTGGTCCTCGTGGGCGACGCTTGGTATCTTGCGCCCAGTGTGCCGCGCAAGGACTGACGAGTCGCTCCGGGAAGCCATCACCGTCGATGGCTGTAAGCTCTCGGCCAGAGATCGCGCTTTCCTCCAGACGGGCGGTGGCCTATAGCTTACGTCACCCCTCCCTAAACCATGGCACTCGATCGTCGTGCTTTTATCACCTCGGCTGCCGGTGCGGCTTGGGCGCTCGGTGCCAGCCCCGTAAACACCATGGCGGCGACTCTGTCCGCCTCAGTCGCGGCGCGCCGGACGCGGCTCGCGATTGCGACCTACTCTTATTGGCATTTTCGCGCGCCCAAGGTTTCGGTGGAGACGGTGATCGACAAGGCGGCGGCGCTGGGCGTGGAGGGCGTGGATATTTTGCACCGGCAAATGGAAATCGCCGAGAAGGCGCCCCTCGATGCGGCCGGGCGCGCTTATCTCCACGGGTTGAAGCGCCGGGCGTTCACGCAGGGCCTGAGTGTTTGCTGTGTGTCCACGCACCAGAGTTTCGTGCAGCCGGACGCGGCGGAGCTGACGGCGAACATTGAGCACACCAAGAAATGCATCGAGATCGCCTATGAGCTGGGTTGCCCGTCGATCCGCATTAACACGGGGCGCTGGGGCACCACCAAGAGTTTCGACGAGCTGATGAAAAATCGCGGCATCGAGCCCGTGCTACCGGGCCGCACGGAGGAGGAGGGTTTCAAGTGGTGCATCGAGGGTATCACGCGCTGTCTGCCAAAGGCGCAGGAGTGCGGCGTGATGCTGGCGCTGGAAAACCACTGGGGGCTCGCCCGCACGCCCGAGGGATTGCTGCGCATCCTCAACAGCGTGCGCTCGCCGTGGCTCGGCGGGCTGATGGACACGGGCAACTTTCTCGAAGACCCCTACACCAAACTGGCGGCGATGGCGGCGGAGACGGTTTACGTGCAGGCCAAGACCTATCATGGCGGCGGCGAGTGGTATTCGCTCGATCTCGATTATGATCGCGTGGCCCGGATGCTCGCGGGCGCCGGCTATCGCGGCTGGGTCGCGCTGGAGATGGAGGGCAAGGAAGACCCAGACATCGCGGTGCCGAAGAGCATTGCGATGCTGAAGAAAGCGTTTGGCTGAGTGGCGGAACGAGGTCGCGGCTCAAACCTACGGCTTAGTCTCGACCTTAAGGTCCGTCACCGGTTTCCCGGCTTTGTCGAGAAAGCGCAGGCTGCCCTGCCAGTTGTTTTCCTCGTTGGCGACCTTCAGCACGACGACGTTCACGCCTTTTTTTAGCGTCACGCCCTCGGCGGAATTTTCGTCGGCCTTCTCCAAGGTGCGGGCGTCGGAAAATTTCACGAGCTCCTTGCCGTTGAGAAACGCCTTGCCCTGATCGTTGCTGTTCATGCGCAGCGTGAGGCCGGTTTTCTCGGTGGCGACGACGATGTAGGCTACCGCCCACGCCACGACCTGTTCGCTCTGCGCGGGGTAGAGTTCCTTGAAGTCGAGGTAGAAATCCTTCGCCGCGACTTTCTCCCACGAGAGTTCCTTGCTGCCGAAGGACTGAGCCGCGCCTTCCTTGGCCGCAGGCATCGCCTCGGTGGCGAATTGCTTTTTGTCGATCGCATCCGCACCGCCGCCTTCCCCGATGGGGAGCGGACCGAGGACGAGCCAGTCGCGGATGAAGCCCTCGGCGTCGGGCTTGCCGTTTTGGGCCGCCGCGGGAAACGCCGCCCCGGCGAAAAGTGCGAAGGTTAACAGTAGGGGAGTTTTCATGGGGAAATCAGACCTTCCATCCGTCGCGGTAGCGGTCGCGGGTTAGCCAGCGCGAGTCGCCGCCACTGGCGAATTTCTTCTTCTCGGGATTCCACTTGGCGTTGGCGCCATAGTGATAGGCGAAATTCATCACGTGGCAGGCGACCACGGAGCTGGCGCCAACCTCCACATCGCAGATCGGGCGCTGGCGGGATGCGACGCAGTCGAGGAAGTCTTGGAAGTGAGTCTTGCTGTTGTAGAGTTTGATCTTCGCGTCGGCCAGGTGTTCGCGCTCGGTCAGCGTGACCTCGCGTTCCATTGAGGTGCCCTTGTCGATTTCCCGGTCCCAGAATTTGTGAACGGTCTTGTCGCCGAGGATTAGTTCGAACTTGCCGCGGTTCACGTGGCAGGTGCCCTCGGTGCCGTAAAAGGAAACGCCCTTGCCGCGCACGTGCGTGAGCACGGTGCCGTCGGCATAGACCAGCTGGGCGCCGCGTTTGGCGGTCTCCCAATCCTTCGGGGCGCGGACCTCGACCGGGCCGTTGCCGTCCATGCCCAACGCCCACTGCGCGATGTCGATGTGGTGCGCACCCCAGTCGGTGATCATGCCGCCGCCAAATTCCCACGTCTGCCGCCAGTCGGGAAAATTATTATGGAGGCCGCGCGGGCAGAGAAACGGGTTGTAGTTCACGAGCGGGCCCGCGCCGCACCAGCGATTCCAATCGAGGCCCGGCTCCATCTCCTCGGCCGGCTTGTGGTAGGGCTTGGCCGGGTCGCCGAAAGAGACGTTGATAGTGCTGACACGACCGAGCACGCCGTTGCGCACAAGTTCGCAGGCGATGCGAAACTCCTTCGACGAGCGCTGCTGCGATCCCACCTGGAAAACGCGGTTGGCCTTGCGGACCTCCTTCACGAGTTCGATGGCCTCGTGGACGTTGTAGGTCACGGGTTTTTCGCAATAGACATCCTTGCCTGCGCGCACGGCGGCGATGGCGATGTAGGCGTGCCAGTGATCGGGAGTCGCGATGACGATAATGTCGATGTCCTTGCGCGCGATCACCTCGCGGAAATCGTTGTAGGCGTCGCAGGCTTTGTAGGTCTCGCCCTCTTTTTTCGAGTAGGCTTCGTCGACGCGCAGCCGTGCCGCTTCGCGGCGCGTGGTGTCGACATCGCAAACGGCGAGGACTTGCACGTCATCGCGCCCGATGAAGGCACCGAGGTGACCCTTCATTTGCTTACCCATGCCGATGCACCCAATCGTGAGGCGCTTGCTCGGCGCGGTGGCCTGAGACCAGACCCGGCTGGGCAGAATCAAGGGCGCGGCGAACAGCAGGGCGGAACTTTGCAGGAAACGGCGACGAGACGGGGTAACCGGGGACATGGTGAAAGAGTGCAACACGCCGGCGCTTTTGGGAAGCGCGCATTTCCGGCGTGCACGAAAATGTCACGCCAAAATCAGAACGCGCCCCGGACGCCGAAGGACCAGAGCGAATCATAGTAGGTGCGCTGGCGGAAGCGGGCGATCTCCGGGGTGGCGGGACCGTAAATCTTGGTGTCGTTGGGCGTGTCGCTCACGTTGCGCAGGGCAAAGAAGAGGCTCGTCCGCTTCGTGAGGTTGTAGTCGCCCTGCACGTCGATAAAGAGAAGCTTTGAGGTCCAGTTAAAGGTGCCGGCCTGGATGCTGCGGCCCGTCAGCGGATTGCCGCGGCTGAGTCCGCGATAATTCCAATTCGCCCGCACGCTAAATTTCTCGCGCGCTAGGCTCGCGCCCCAGTTGAAGCTGCGGGGGACGTAGCCCGAGAAATTGGCGTTGTCGTCCCCCGTCGCGCGGATCGCGGTGGCGTTGGCAAACACCTGCACGCCGCGCGCCCAGTGCGGAAGGAATTTGAGCACCTGCTTGTAGTCGAACTCGCACCCGGTCATCCGCACTTTCCCGGGCAGATTGAACTGGGTCGAAACGTCGAAGCGGCCGTAAGTGGCCGGATCGATGTCGTAGAGCGCGAGAAACTCGGGGGTGGCGCCAAAGGTCGTCGAGCCGAAGAAGTTTTTGAAATCACGGCGGAAGGCGCCGATCGACACCTGGCCAACGCCGTCGAAGTAGTATTCGAGCCGCACCTTCGTCGTGTTGGCGCTCCACGCCTTGATGCCGGCATTGTTGACCACGATCGTCGCGGTGGACGGCGCCGTCTCGGGATCGGGGAGCGAGACGCCGTTCACGTATTGCGCGAAATTCGGGCGACCGACGGACGTGTAGGCGGCCGCCCGCGCGATGAGATTCTCGCGAACGTTGTAGCTCGCATTGAGACTGGGGAAGAGCCGGAGGTATTCCTTCTGCGATTTCGCGCCGCGTTCGATGAACGTGAGCTGCGAGTAGGCGAGGCCGGCGTTGGTGGGCACGATGAGCAGTGGAGCGCCGTTGGCCGCGCGCAGGATCTGGCCGCTGGCGTTGCGCTGGTAATCACGCGTGGGATCGGTGAGCGGGCCCTCGCCGTCGACATTGGTCTGCTCGGCGCGCAGCCCGCCGACAAGTTTCAAGCGGCGGTTGAGGAGCGCGAGATCACCGCGGAGGTAGGCGGAGGAAACGGTCTCGGTCGCGAGTTTCGAGCCGGTGATCTGCGAGCGATAAAGCGCGTTTTGGTCGGTGGTGACCTTCGAGGGATTGTCGCGGTAGTAGTTATAGGCTTCCTGCGTGCTGACGTATTGGATCGACGGGAAACCGTAAGGCGCGGTGCGTTGGGAGAAGACCTCGTCGAGAAGCGCGGCGGAATTTTCTCGGGTGAACGTATACGACGGGGTGGTCGCGCGATTGTCGCGGATCGACTGGCGCACGTCGACGCCGCCCTTGAGGACGAGCGGCGCGCCGGCGAGAGTGAAGCCACGCGCGAGGTTGCCGTAGGCGCTGCGCTTCACGTCCTGCGTGCGGCTGGAGGTGCCGGTGCCGGTCGAGAGGAAATAGCTGTTGAGATTATAGGGATCGACGGCCGCGCCGGTGGTGCCATCGCGCACGGTGATGCGACCCGGCCGCAGGTAGAAGATGTCGTCGAAGTCGATGGTCACATTCTGGCGAATCGACGTGACGTTGTTCAGGTAACCCTTGTCGATGCTGCGGAAGGT